>JAKLHH010000362.1 GCA_022710245.1 Myxococcota bacterium | reverse complement strand
GAGAGAGGTCAGGGGAGGGCGGGCGCGGCTATTCGCCGTAGATCTTGCCGCGCAGGAGCGAGACCAGCGAGTCGACCGGGACGCGCTCCTGGGCCATCGAGTCGCGCTCGCGCAGCGTGACGGTGTTGTCCTGCGCGGTCTGGTGGTCGACGGTGATGCAGAACGGGGTGCCGATCTCGTCCTGGCGGCGGTAGCGGCGGCCGACGGCGCCCGCCTGATCATAGATGACCGCGAAGTGCCGCTTCAGCTTGTCGCGGATCTCGAGCGCCTTCTCCGGCTGCCCCTCCTTGCGCAGGAGCGGGAAGATGCCGACCTTGATCGGCGCCAGGCGCGGGTGGAGGCGGAGCACGGTGCGGCCCTCGCCCTCGCCCTCGGCCGGCGGCTCCTCGACGAACGCGTCGACGATGAAGGCCAGCGTGGAGCGGTCGACGCCCGCCGACGGCTCGATCACGTAGGGGAAGTAGCGCTCCTTGGCCTCCTCGTCGAAGTAGTCGAGGCGCTTGCCGGCGTACTCGGTGTGGCGCTTGAGGTCGAAGTCGCGGCGGTTGGCGACGCCCTCCAGCTCCGACCAGCCCCAGGGGAACTGGTACTCCACGTCGACGCAGCCCTTGGCGTAGTGCGCGAGTTCGTCCTCGCGGTGGTCGCGCAGGCGCAGGTTGTCCTTGCGCATGCCGAGGCCCAGGTACCAGTTGAAGCGCTGCTCGCGCCAGTACTGGTACCAGCGCTCGTCCTCGCCCGGCTTGACGAAGAACTCCATCTCCATCTGCTCGAACTCGCGCGAGCGGAAGGTGAAGTTGCGCGGGTTGATCTCGTTGCGGAACGCCTTGCCGATCTGCGCGATGCCGAACGGCAGCTTGAGGCGCGCCGTGTTCTGGACGTTGTCGAAGTTGACGAAGATGCCCTGCGCCGTCTCCGGGCGCATGAAGACCACCGCGGCGTCCTCCTCGACCGGGCCGACGAAGGTCTTGAACATCAGGTTGAAGCGCCGGGCCTCGGTGAGCTCGCCGCCGCAGTCGGGGCAGGGGGGGGCGGCCGGCGTGGATCCGGCCGGCGCCTCGGCCGGCGCGGGGAGCGAGTCGGCCTTGAAGCGGTGCTTGCAGCGCTTGCAGTCGACCATCGGGTCGGTGAACTCGGCGACGTGGCCGGAGGCCTCCCAGACCCGCGGGTGCATCAGGATGGAGGCGTCGAGGCCCACCACGTCCTCGCGCGAGGTGACCATGAACTGCCACCAGGCCTCCTTGATGTTCCGCTTCAGCTCGACGCCGAGGGGGCCGTAGTCCCAGCAGCCGTTCAGGCCGCCGTAGATCTCGCTGGAGGGGAAGATGATGCCGCGGCGCTTGCAGAGGGAGACCACCTTCTCCATCGTCGGGTCCTGGGCAGTCTTGGGCTTGCTCATGGTGTGTATCCTCGCTGGCTAGGGGCTTCTCGAGCCCCATGGTGATAGCCGAGGCCGGGGTTTGGCGCAAGCCGCGCCCGGCTGCCTCCGGCGGAGCCCAGGCGACGGATATCGCCGCCCCGCGACTCAAGTTCTCCCGCCGACCGACGATGGATAGTAGAGAGCTGGCGGCGGCTGCCGCGACCCGTCTCGCCCCCGAACGGGGTGATTGGAGCGGCGCCGCCCAGCGCAGCGGGCACCGGGTGCGGAGCTGCCGCGACGAACAATTGGAGCGACCATGAGCGCATACGCCGCGGCTGTCGCCGAGGCCGACCTGAACCCGACCGGGCTGATCCAGATCACCGTCGACGGCCTGATCGAGGTCTGCCGGACCATGCAGGGGCTCGAGCTGAAGTCCGAGGGCGCCCCGGTGCTCTTCAGCGACGCCGACGCGGGTCGGCTCGAGGTGGGCTCCTTCATCAGCCTGGTGCGGCCAGGCAAGGCCTGGAACCTGGCCCTCTTCGGCACCGCGGCGAGCTGCCAGGTCCTGGGCCGCGGGCTGCTCGGCATGGGGCCGACCGATCCCATCGGCAACGACGAGCTCGCCGACGCCCTCGGCGAGATCCTGAACATGATGGCCGGCGTGACCAAGCGCAAGCTGCCGGCCGCCGACGCCTCCCAGGTGCAGCTCGGGCTCCCCATGTTCCTCTCGGGGACCGACTGCTTCCGCTACCTGGCCAAGGGCATCCGGGTCTTCTGCCAGCGCGTGCGAGGCCCGGAGGTCGACTTCGAGGTCATCATCGTCTGGAAGGAGGGCTAGCCCCCATGAAGAAGGTCCTCACCGTCGACGACAGCCGCGCCATGCGCAACATCATCAGCAAGGCGATCGCCGACCTGGAGGTCGAGATCGTCCAGGCCGAGGACGGCAAGCAGGGCCTCGACGCCGTCGAGGCGCACCGGCCGGACCTCGTGCTCCTCGACATCACCATGCCGGTGATGGACGGACCGGAGATGCTGAAGCAGCTCCGCGCCAAGGGCGACAAGACCCCGGTCATCCTGCTCACCGCCGAGTCGGGCACCTCGGTCATCGGGCCGCTCTTCCAGTACGGCTTCGAGGACTACATCGTGAAGCCCTTCAAGGCCGAGGAGCTGCAGGCCAAGGTCGCCAAGATCATCGGCGGCAAGCGGACCGCGGCGCCTCCGGTCGAGGAGGTGGTGCCGCCGCCCCGCGCCGAGGCGGCGCCCGCGGGCGGCTTCCTCCCCACCGAGGGCCGTCCGTTCGTCGAGGTCCTGCTGATCGACGACATGGAGAACGTCGCCAAGCAGTTCCGCGGCCTGATCCCCGAGAACCTGCGGATGAACAGCTGCATGGACGGGCAGTCCGCGTCGACCATGTGCCGCGAGCGGCTCTACCGCGTGGTGCTGGTCGACCTGGACATCCCGGACGTGGACAGCGCCTCGCTCGCGCGGCAGCTGCGCGCGCTGCAGCCGAGCGCGGTCTTCATCGGCCTCGTCATGCGCAACGTGAAGAACCCGGCGGCGGCGGCGCGGGAGAAGGGCTTCGACGGCGCGCTGGTCAAGCCCTTCGACGTCGAGCAGGTCAACGACTTCCTCACCGCCTACTTCGAGACCAAGGACCTCGTCGAGGTGGACGGCAACCTGGTGCGGCTGGCGTCGTTCTCCGGGCGCAAGGAGCGCGAGCTCCGCTACTTCTCGCGGCTCTCCAAGCTGATCGATGACGCCGTCGACAAGCTCGCGGCGGCCTGCTACCCGAACCTCGTCCTCGACATCTCTCAGGCGCCGCAGCAGCCCGACCAGCTCATCCGGCTGCTCACGGGGACGGCGAAGTACGCGGCCGACATGGGCCTCGAGCTCCGCATCGTGGCGCCGGCGGACCTCCGCAAGCTGGTGCAGGAGGTGGTGGAGACCGCGAGCATCCCGTTCTTCGAGGACGTGGGCTCCGCGCGCGGGGCGACCGCCGCGGCGAGATGATGCGGCGAGCTGCGGCGAGATGATCCGGAAGGATGAGTTCGCCGAGACCCTCCGCACGATCCTCCTCTCCAGGATCGAGGAGGGCAAGCTCGTCCTGCCGGTCCTCCCCGACGTGGCCATCCGGGTCGAGCGCGTCCTGCAGGACCCCGACGTCGACCTCAAGGTGGTCGCCGGGCTCCTCGAGCGCGACCCGGTCCTCGCCGCCACGCTGATCCAGACCGCCAACAGCGCCGCCTACCGCCGCACGGAGAAGATCGAGTCGCTGCGCAAGGCGATCCCGCTCCTCGGCATCCGCAACGTGAAGAACCTGCTGCTGACCGCGGTGGCGCGGCAGATCTTCACCTCGCGGGTGCCGCGGGTGAACGAGACGCTCCACCTGATGTGGGATCACTCGCTGATGGTCGCGGTCTTCTCGCAGGACCTCGCGGGGCTGGTGGAGCTGCCGGACCCGGACTCGGCGTACCTGGCCGGCCTCCTCCACGACGTGGGCCAGGCGATCGTGGCCATCTACCTGCTCGAGGCCGAGCGCTCGCTCCTCGAGGCGCGGCGCGGGATGGGGCAGGACTGGATGCAGCACGAGATGTGGCTCGAGCTGGTGCAGCAGATCCACCGGCCGATCAGCGCGGCGGTGGCCGAGAAGTGGAACCTGCCGCCGGCGGTCTGCGAGGCGATCACCGCCAGCGATGACTACGACGTCGGCAAGCGACGCTCGGTGGGCAACGTGGTGCGGTTCTCCGACGCGCTCGCCAGCCAGATCGGGGTGAACGTGACGCCGGCCGATCCCGCGATGATCAACACCTTGCTGATGATCGGTCGCTCGGTGCTCAGCGTCGACGAGGACGTCGTCACCCGCCTCTCGTCCATCGGCAAGCGGATCGTCTCCGAGGGGCACTCGAGCTCTGCCGCGGCGGGGTGACCGCTCCGTGCAAGAAGCCTGCACGAGCGCGTCCTCGTCGCGCCTCCTGCCAGGCGTGCGTGGACCCAGCGCGATCGGCGCACGGCGGCGCCGCCTGGCTTCATGGCCGACGATCGCTGGCCGGCCAGGGCTCCCGCCTGGCAGCGAGTTGCCAGAGGCAGGTCGACCGCGTCCTGATCTCGCGGCCTGAGCGCTGGTGCGCGGTTTGCTACTGGAGACCCCGACTGCTCATCTCCAGGAGGAACCGATGCCCTTCCCCGACCTCGTCGCACCGGACGGCCGCCGCTGCGCCACGCTGGAGGCGACCCTGCGCGCCGCGGCAGCGCTGGTTGTTGGTCGCGGCAGCTGCTCGCCACCGCCCGACGTGCGGGGCGCCGCTCCGATTTCCCCTTCATCGCGGAGCCTCCATGGGAGGCGAGCAGCGCAGATCGAGGCTGTCGAGGGGGAGCTGGAGCCGCCGCGGCGCTGGCTCACGGCCGTCACGCTGAGTGAGGCCTGGGAGCTCGGCTGACGGTCGGCTGGCAGGGGCCGCTGCAGGCGTCGCGCCCCCGCCACGCGAGGGAGCTACGCCGTGGCGAGCTGCAGCACCCGCGCCGCGATGGCGTCGAGCGGCAGGACCTGCTCGGCCGCGCCGATCTCGATGGCGACCTTGGGCATGCCGAAGACGACGCAGCTCGCCTCGTCCTGGGCGATGGTGGTCGCGCCGGCGTCGCGCATCTCCAGCAGCCCGCGGGCGCCGTCGCCGCCCATGCCGGTGAGGATGACCCCGATCGCGTTCCGCCCCGCGGTCTGCGCCACCGAGCTGAACATCACGTCCACCGACGGCCGGTGACGGTTGACGAGCGGCCCCTCCTTCACCTGCACCACGTAGCGCGCGCCCGAGCGGCGCAGGAGGAGGTGAGTGTTGCCGGGGGCGATCAGCGCCACCCCGGGCACCACCGAGTCGCCGTCCAGCGCCTCCCGCACGTCCATCGCCGAGAGGGTGTTGAGGCGATCGGCGAAGCTCTTCGTCACGTACTGCGGCATGTGCTGCGTGACCACCGTGCCGGGAGCGTCAGGCGGCATCCGCCTGAGGATCGCCTCCAGCGCCACGGTCCCCCCGGTGGAGGCGCCGATCGCGAGGACGCGGTGGGTGGTGCGGGCGAGCGCCGGGAGCGTGGTCATGACCGCCGGCTGCGCGCCCTGCACGCGGCGCACGAGGCGCGCCGCCGCGGCGGCCTTGACCTTGCGCACCAGCTCCTCCGCCATGTCGCCGACCGAGTAGGCCGCGCCGGGCTTGGCCAGCACCTCGAGCGCGCCGGCCTCGAGCGCGTCGGCGGCGAGCTGGCTGCCCCGCGGCGTCAGCGAGGAGAGCACGATCACCGGCAGCGGGTGGTAGAACATCAGCTTGCGCAGGAAAGTGAGGCCGTCCATGCGCGGCATCTCGATGTCGAGGGTCAGCACGTCCGGACGGCGCTCGACGATCATGTCGCGGGCGACGTAGGGGTCTGGCGCGGTCCCCACCACCTCGATCTCGGGATCGGCCGCGAGCATCTTCTGCAGGATCTGGCGGACGACGGCGGAGTCATCCACGACGAGCGTGCGGATCATGACGGGACCGCCACCGCGTCGAGTCGCTCGCCCTCGTCAGTGACGAAGGAGCAGGCGGTGACCGCGGCGGCCGGACCCGCGTCCTCGCCTCCCGGCCGGACGCTCGGGGAGTCCTCGGGGCCTGGCTCGACCAGCGCGACCCGGGGCAGCCCGAGCTCGATGCCCCCCGCGGGCGCGAGCTCGTGGATGAGGACGCCGCCGATCATGTTCAGCATCTCCCCCACCGCGTCGAGGCGCTGGGGGCTCACCGCCGCGTCCTCCGGCTCGAGCCCGAGGAGGTTCGCGGCCAGCGAGGTCGCGAGCCGGCCCGAGGCGCGGAGCTGGAGCTCCCCGCTGCTCGCGCCCGAGAAGCTGATCCGGCTCTCCACCACCGGCTCGTCGCCCCAGGGCGGCGCCGGGTCAGCTGGCTCGAGGAAGACGAAGGCCGCCTCCTCCAGCGTGCGCGCGGTGACCTGCGCGAGCAGGGTGAGGAGATCAGAGGTCTCGAGGCTCATGGGCGTCTCCTGGCTCGAGGACGTCGCGCACGATGTCGCGGAAGCTCTCCGGGCGGAACGGCTTGCGCAGGTAGGCGCGGATGCCGAGCCGCTTGAGCTCATCGATCTTCTCCTCGTTGCGCTCGGAGGAGACGATGACCACGGGGATGCTGACGAGGAGGTTGTCCTGCGACATCTTGCGCACGAGCTCGACGCCGTTCATCTCCGGCATGTTGAGATCGGCGAAGACGATGTCGATCCAGGTCTGGGAGAGCACCTGCAGGGCCTCCACCCCGCTCGCGGCCTCGTGGATGGCGCCGACCTCGAGGCCGGACATGCCGATCGCGCGCCGCACCACGGAGCGGATCACGGCGGAGTCGTCGACGATGAGGACGGTCATGCCCATCTTGGGGTCCCTCCCGGCGAGGCGAAGACCTCGCCCATCTCGCGGATCTCCTCGACACAGGCCCCCGCCGCCTGCTCGAGCTGCCGCACCTTCACCCCCAGCCGGCTCGTGACCGAGGGGTCGAGGTCGCGGGCGAGCTCGCCGACGTCCCCGCCGAAGCCCATCATGTGGGCCAGCGCGTTCGCCACGTGCACGAGATCGACGACCAGGCGCACCTCGCCCTCGCAGCCGTCGGGCTGGTGGTGCCAGCGGGCCGCCGCCACCACCGGGAGCGGCAGCTGCCAGCGGTCGCAGAGCGAGGCGCCGACCTCCGCGTGGTCGCTGCTGAGGAGCTCGCGCTCCGCGCCGACGAGCGTCCCGCGCGCGCTGATCCGCTCGCGCAGCCGCGCGCCCTCCTCGGCGAGGAAGGTGCCGATGGCGAGCTTGCCGAGGTCGTGCAGGAGCCCCGCCGTGAACACCTCGTCGGGGTTGGGGTCGCCGGTCAGCTGGGCCAGGCGCTTGGCCACCACGCCGGCCACGACGGAGTGCCGCCACAGGGCGCGGTAGTC
>JAKLHH010000361.1 GCA_022710245.1 Myxococcota bacterium | reverse complement strand
GGCCGCGACCGCCCGCGCCGCGTCCTCGCCGGCAGGAGTTCCTGCACGGCGAGGACGCGGCGCGGGCGGTCGCGGCCTGTCTCGAGCGCGACGACGTGTGGGGGCGGACGCTGCTCATCGGCGGCGGTCCCTCCTGCCAGCTCCGCTACCTCGAGCTGGTCAACCGCCAGCTGGAGGCGCTCGGCCTGGGCGGCCTCCCCGCGGCGGCCTTCTCGCGCGAGGCCCGTCAGGGCGGCGGCTGGCTCGACACGCGAGAGAGCCAGGCGCTCCTCGACTACCAGCGCTGGAGCTTCGAGGCCTACCTCGCCGACCTGCGCGCGCGCGCCGGCTATCGCCGCTGGCTGGCGCGGTCGATCGCGCCGCTCGCCCGCTGGTACATCCTGCGCAAGTCGCCCTACCTCGAGGGGGGCCAGGGGTGCTGAGCCCGACCCTCGCCGCGCGGGTGCGCAAGCTCCGCCGCTACTACGCGCTCTCCGCGGTGACCTCGCTGGCGCTCGGGCTCTGGACGCTGATCTGGCCCGCGAGCTTCTGGGGCGCGATCGGCGTCGGCGGGCCCGACCCGATCGTGCAGGCGATCTACGGCGCCGCCATCATCGGCGAGGGCGTCATCAGCGGCCTCGGCCTGCGGCAGCCCCTGCGCTACCTGGTCATCCTGCAGTACATGATGGCCTACAAGGCGGTCGTGGTGCTCGGCTTGGTGCCGCGCCTGCTGCTGATGCCGAGGGCGCCCCTCGGCGCCTGGACCGTGGTCGCGTGCTGGGCCTTCGCCGGCGTCCAGTGCGCGCTGCTCTTCCCCTGGGGCCGCTGGCGCGAGGTGGCCGAGGCGATCCGCGACGAGGGGCTCTGACCCTTGCATTGAGCCGCGCCTGCGGTAGCGTAGCGGCCTCGCAAGAGGAGGCCCCCATGAGCCCGCCGCGCCTGACCCGGCCACCCCGCGCCCTCACCCTCTCCCGCGCCGTCAGCGGCGCTGCCCTCACCGCGCTCCTCCTCGTCGGGGCTGACGCCCGCGCCGCCGGCAAGGGGCCCTCGCACCTGCCCGACAAGGAGGAGGCCGACGTGGCGCAGGGCCTGGACAGGCCGTCGACGCCGGTGGACCGCTCGACGCCTCGCCGCGCCTGGGCGGCGCTCCTCGAGGCGTGCGCGAAGGGGAGCTGGGAGCGCGCCGAGCACGTCCTCAACCTCGGCGAGGTGCCGCTCGCCGACCGCAAGGTGATGGGCGCGGTGCTCGCCCGCCAGCTCTGCGAGGTCCTCGCCACCCAGCCGCACGTCCCCGCCGACGGGCTCGAGGACACGCCGATCGGCCCCATCCTCGACGACAGGCCGCGCAACTTCGTGGTCGTCGCCACCCTGCCCGGCGCCGGCGGCCCCGAGGAGGTCTGGCTGCGGCGCTTCCGCGACAAGGCCGGCAGCCAGCAGCTCTGGCTGCTCACGCGGCAGAGCGTCTCGCAGATCCCCGCCTGGTACCGTCGGCTGGTGAAGAAGGAGACCAGCCAGCGCGCGGGCGTCGAGCAGCTCAACCAGGGGCTCGGGGCGCGCCCGGCGCTCGAGCTCGGCAACCCGCGCGCCGCGATGACCACCTTCCTCACGCTGACGCGCGCCGCCCGCTTCGGCGAGGCGGCTCACGTCCTCGACCTCTCCGGGCTCACGCCGTCCGAGCAGGCACGGCGCGGGGCGCGGCTGGCGCGGCGCCTGGCGATCGTCCTCCGCCAGCTCCACCCCGGTAGCTTCGCGCGCCTGAGCAACGACGCGCAGGGGGCGCCGGAGAAGGACGTCCCCTTCGACGAGGAGAACGTCTCCCAGGCGAGCCTCGACGGCTCCTCGATCGCGGTGCGGCTCGCGCGCTACCCGGGCGTGGGGGGCAGCGGCGCCTGGCTCTTCAGCGCCGCGACGGTGGCGGACGTCGACCCCCTCTACGCGCGCTTCGGCTACGGCTGGGTGGGCGACCACCTGCCGCAGATCTTCTTCGAGTGGCAGCTCCTCGGCGTCCAGCTCTGGCAGTGGGTGGGGATGGCGGTGGCGCTGGTGCTCGCGATGCTCTTCGGCTACCTGGCGGCGTTCCTGGTGCGGCGCCTGCTGCAGAGGCTCACCGCGCTCACCAGCTGGACCTGGGACGACGCGATGATCCCGCGCATGCGCGGGCCGCTGGCGGTGGTCTTCGGGGTGGTCGGCTTCCTCGCCGCGCTGCCGGTCCTCGCGCTCGGCCAGGGGCCGCACGGCGTGCTCGTCGGGATCTGCAAGCTCCTCGCCATCCTCTCCCTCGGCTGGTTCCTGGTCCGCGTGATCGACGTGATCGGCGAGAGTATGTTCGCTTATTTCAAGACGCGCGGCGACGACATGGGGATGGCGATGGTCCCGGTCACGCGCAAGATCCTGAAGCCGATCATCGTCTTCATCGTCATCGTGCTGGCGCTGCAGAACGTCGGCATGAACGTCGGCGGCCTCCTCGCCGGGCTTGGCATCGGCGGCCTCGCCTTCGCGCTCGCCGGCAAGAACACCATCGAGAACCTCTTCGGCTCCATCGTCATCTCCTTCGATCGGCCCTTCAAGATCGGCGACTTCATCAAGGTCGGCGACCTGCTCGGCACGGTGGAGGACCTCGGGCTGCGCTCGACGCGGATCCGCACCCTCGAGCGTACGGTGATCACGGTGCCGAACGCCCAGATGGCCGACGCCAAGGTGGAGAACCTCACGCGCCGCGATCGGATGAGGCTCTTCACCTCCCTCGGCGTGCAGTACGACACCTCGATGGACCAGCTCCGCTTCATGCTCGACGAGCTGAAGCGCTACCTGCTCGCCCACCCGCGCGTCTGGCAGGAGAGCTTCTCGGCGCGCTTCGTCGGCTTCGGCGCCTCGTCGCTGAACCTCGAGGTGAACTGCTGGGTCACCACCGCGGACTGGAACGAGTTCACCGGCATCCGCGAGCAGATCCTGATGGACCTCGGCGGCATCGTCGAGCGCGCGGGGGCGGTCTTCGCCTTCCCGTCGCAGACCGTCTACACCGGCGAGGACACGGCCGCCGACGCCGAGAAGGCGGCGCGGGCGGCGGCGACCGTGGAGGCGCGGCGCCAGGCGGGCGAGCTCTGTCTCCCGGAGATCCCGGCGGGGGTGCGGACCGCGCTGCAGCACCCGCCGGAGACGCCGGCCACGGCCCATCCCGCGGCCGAGGCCCAGCGCCCCGCTTGACAGCGGCGCGAGCCCGGGCGAAGAAGGTCCGTCGAGAGGACGAGTGTCGGAGCACGCCAGCCAGCAAGCTGCAGGGGACGCCCGGCCGCCGCCCGGCGAGCGCGGCGGTGCGGCGAGGCTTCCGCTCCGCCGCCGCGTGCTCGCCGCCCTGAGCCGCCGCCCGGTCTTCTCCGCGGTCTTCGCCGGGCTGCTCTTCGTCTATACCGTCCCGCTCTTCCTCCCGCGCTACCTCCCCTTCACCGACTACCCGATCCACGTCGCCAGCGCGTTCGTGGTCGGCAACTACCACAACCCGAAGTACAAGTTCGAGCAGTACTACGACCTCAGCGGCTGGCTGCACCCCTACTCGGCGCATCGCTACCCGGTCGCCTGGCTCTCGCGCCTGGTCGGCGGCGACCTTGCCTACCGCCTCTTCGGGCTCTGCTTCATCCTCGGCGTCCCCTTCGGCGTCCTCGCGCTCCTGGTGCGCAACCGGTGCAGCCCCTGGGCCGCGGTGCTCTCCTTCCCGACCCTCTACAACTTCCCTCTGTTCATGGGCTTCGTCGCCTACTCGGTGGGCACCGCCGCGCTGATCTGGGGCTTCCTCCTCCTCGAGCGCGCGCTCGAGAGGCCGCGCTGGCCGCAGCTCGTGATCATCTCGCTGGCTGGCCTCATCATCTTCCTCGTCCACGCGCAGGCCTTCATGTACTGGGCGGGCACCTCCTGCCTGCTCGCGCTCCACCACGCGGCCCCGCGCTGGCGGAGCTGGCGGGCCTGGCTGAGCCTGGGCGCCACCGCGGCCTGCCTGCTGCCGGGGGTAGCGCTGAGCCGCCTCTTCGTCGACAAGAAGTGGCCGACGGTGAGCATCCGCGCGCTGCTGCACTACGAGCCCGGCTCGGTGCGCGAGAAGCTCCTCGACCTCCCCAAGCACACCTACTTCTTCTGGGGCAACCCGCGCGCCTGGCTCTACCTGCTCGCCTTCGTCTTCGTCATCCTCGCCGCGCTCCTCGTCAGGCGCCGCGAGGGGCAGGGCGAGGTGCCGCCCGAGGCGCAGGCCATGCGCGGGCGCTACGCGCTGCTCTTCGGCGCGCTCGCGCTCGGGGCCATGTTCCTCAAGGAGTATGTCCCGGGCCAGGCGATCATCGCGAGCCGCTGGGCCTCGGCGGCGCTGCTCCTCGCGCCGCTCCTCTGGGGTGCCTCGCCCGTCTGGCGGGGGCGCCTGGTGCCGGCGCTGGCGACGATCCTGGTGCTCCTCTACGGGCGCTTCGTCTGCCAGCAGATGTACTTCTTCGACAAGGAGTCGCGCGGCTTCGACGAGGTGACGCGGCTGATCCCCCACGGCGCCAGCTACCGCTGCCACGCCGACGCCTCGAACAGCCCCATCATCACCCTCGAGCCGTACCGCCACTTCGGCGGCTACCTGGTGGCGCAGAAGGGCGGGCTCAACGGGTTCCTCTTCCGCTCGACGGGCGTCGACTTCCGGCCGCCCTACCAGATCCCGCAGGAGAAGCTCTACTCCTGGCAGACGGCCCCCACGTCGAGCTTCGAGTTCGAGCGCTACGGCAACCTCTTCGACTACTACATCATCAAGAGCGGCGAGCGGGCGGCCACCACCGCCTACGATGAGGAGGGCCGTCTCGGTGGGCACTTCAAGAAGCTCGCGCAGTCGGGGGGCTGGCGGCTCTACCAGCGCGTGCGCCTGTTCCACTGACCGGGAGACCGGGAGCTCTACCAGGAGATGATGACGCGGCCCGCCGAGCCCGAGGTGGTGCCGCTGGTGGTGCCCGCACCGCCGGCGGTGCCGCGGTCCGCGTCACTCACCTTCGCGGGCGTGGTACCGCTCGCCTGGGTCACGGTGCCGCTCGGCTGCGCGACGCCGGAGCCGCCGCCGCCCCCCGCGCCGCCGTTGCACCCGGTGCAGCCCCCGCCCCCGCCGCCGAAGAGGCCGCCGCCGCCGCCGCCCCCGGGGAAGGGGCCCCCGGAGCGCGGGCTGTTGGCACCGCCCGCGCCGCCCTGTCCGGCGGTGCCCGCCGTGGCCGCCACGTTGCAACCGCTGCACCCGACGCTCCCGCCGCTGCCCCCCGCGCTCGCGGTGCCGCCGCCACCACCCGAGCAGCCGCTGCAGTCGCCGTTGGTGTTCCCGGCCTCGCCGCTCGTGCCGCCGCCACCGCCGCCGTGCCCCTGCGAGCCACCGCCACCGCCGCCGCCCCCGACGACGAGCCAGCCGGAGCTCGCGGGGACGACCCTCGAGGCCCCTCCGCCGCCGCCGGCGCCGAAGTCCGTGTGCGAGCCGCCCTTGCCCCCACCGCCGGAGCCGCCGCTGCCACCGGTGCCGCCCGACCCGCCACTGCCGCCGCCCCCGACGGTCACCGTGAGCTTCTCGCTCGGAGTCACCGTGAAGGACCCGCCCGCGTACCCGCCCGCGCCGCCGTTGCCGCCCATGCTGTAGCCGGCACCGCCGCCTGCGCCCCAGACCTTGAGGGTCACCGTGGTGACGCCAGCTGGCACCGTGAAGGTGAAGGTCCCCGCCGCCCCGTAGACCTGCTTGCCCGTCGGGGGCAGGTCCGGCCCGGGCAGGTCCGGCTTCGGCAGGTCCGGCTTGGGCAGGTCCGGCTTGGGCAGGTCCGGCTTGGGCAGGTCCGGCTTGGGCAGGTCCGGCTTGGGCTGATCCGGCTTCGGCTGGTCCGCGTGGCCCTTGTCGACGGGCTTCGGCTGGTCGACGGGCTTCGGCTGGTCGACAGGCTTCCGATCGACCCCCGGCCGGTCGATCGTCGCGCCGTCCGCTGCAGCCAGATCACCGCGCGCCTGCTCCTGTGCCTGTTCGCCGCTGGCGGTCGCCTCGAGGGGCGCGTCCTTCTGCCCTGACCCATCCCGATGCACGGGGGTGACAAAGCGGATGCACCCCCCGAGGAGGATCGCGCAGCTGACAACCCACGCTGCTCTCGCTGGCCGTGCCACCGTAGCTCGAGTGTACCATCGTGGGCACCGACGGATCGATCGCTTGACGCGAGGCGGAGTGTGGGTCCATCCCTGACATGACCGACGGCGGATCCGACCGCAGAGGTGGTCTTGCGGAGCGGAGGCTGAACCGCCTCCTCCTCGCCGTCGTCTCGTCGTTCACCTTCAAGAGCTTCTTCGCGAACGCCTCCGGCGGCGAACCTCGCCAGCTGAGCACCTGCGCTCGGTCTCGGGAGCGACCGCGCAGCGAACAAATTCCGCCGTCTCTGTTCCCGCGAACGCCGGGGCCGTGGTAGGCTGCCGCCAGATCTTCCGAGAGGAGCGGGGGTGAGACACCTCGCGCACACCATCCTGCACGATGGTCGGGTCTTCAATGTCATCACCAAGGCGCTTGGTCGAGAGGCGGCCGCTCTGACCGTCGTCTCCGTCGACGGCGCCGTGATCGGCACGCGTCGCACGGCGTACCCGACGGAGCTCGCCGCCGAGGGTGAGGAGGGGATCGAGCGCTACCTCGACCAGCAGCACCGCCAGGTGATCGACGAGCTGCGCGGCGGCGCCTTCCTGGATCCCTCGCTGCCGCTGCCCGCGCCGACCGTCCCGCCGACCGCCGTCAGGGGCGCCGCGCGAGTCAGACAGGATCCGACCGGGCCTGACCCGGTCGGCCGGCCCAGGCAGGGCACGCCGGCGCGGCCCACGCCTGGCGCATCGTCCCGTGCCGTGCCCGCTGCGCCAGCGACTCGCACGCCCCCCGGGCCCCTGGGCACGCCGCTCCGTCCGGCGGCCGCGTCGCCGACCAAGCAAGGCACGCCGCCGCGGCCAGTCCCCGCGGCGAAGGCCGAGGCGCCGCGGCTCGGACGGCAGGAGCTGCCCGAGTTGCCCCGAGGGGGCGACGAAGCTCCGGGCGCCATCCCCCTCGGCGACCCGGCGTTCGCTGGCATCCCGATGCTCGACTATCAGGGTGGCGAGGACTCGTCGCTGGAGCTCGACCCGAAGGCGCTCGAGGAGGCCAAGCACGTCAAGGCCCGCGCGAGCGAGGCGGGCAAGCGCGAGGCGGAGCTGGCGGCGGAGCGGCAGGCGGTGCCCCGCACACCGCGGCCACCGACCTCCCCGGCAGCGCTGCTCAGCCGACAGGACGAGGGGCCGGGGATCTACCGCCCGAAGCGGCCCTCGCTCCCCGATCTGCCGGCGATCGATCCGATCGA
>JAKLHH010000360.1 GCA_022710245.1 Myxococcota bacterium | reverse complement strand
CCGTGCACCTCGGGGCCGACGCCACGCCGGCCGCGCTCGAGGGCGCGCTCGCGCGCGCGGGGCTGGTCCACTTCGCCGGCCACGGGCTCGCCGACCTGGAGCCGGGGGCAGGCGGCGTCCCTGCCCCGCCCGTGCTGCTCTTCCCCGAGGGGCCGCTCACGCTGGCGCGCGCCACCGCGCGGCCGCTCCGCGCCTCACCGGTCGTCCTCGCCTCCTGCACCGGCGCGCACGCGGCGCGCTTCCGCGACGGCCGGCGCCTCCTCACGGAGGTCTCGCTCGCCGAGGCGCTGCTCGCCGCCGGCGCCTCGCGCGTCGTCGCCGCGAGCTGGGCCGTGAAGGACCGCCAGTCCGCCGAGCAGCTCTCGGTCTTTCACGCGGCGCTCGGCGCGGAGGGGGCAGCGCTCGCGCTCGCGCGCGCGCAGCGGCAGGCGATCGCACGGGTGCGTCCGCCCAACCCGCGCTTCTGGGCCTTCTACGCGGTCTACGGGGGGTTCTGAGCCCCCGTCCCGGGCTGCAGCCGCAGAGTCACCGGCGCGCGCAGGTCGACGCGGAGCGCCTCGAGGAGGCGCATGGGATCGAGCGCGAGGCTGGAGTAGAGCGGGGCCTCGAGCGGGACCGCCTGGCAGGGCCAGTCGCGGGGGATCCGATCGAAGACCCCCTGGGCGCGGCGCACGGTGAGCGCGCCGCCCGGCGCCTGCACGCGGACCCAGAGCACCGGCACCTGGCGCGCGACGACGGCGGCCTCCACCCACTCGCTGGTGCGACCGAAGGAGACGGAGAGAGGTCCCTCGAGTCGCAGCGCTCGCCCGCGGTGCTCGAGCGAGAGGCTGAGGCGGCTCCCCTGCTGGGCGACCACCAGGCGGTGGGCGAGCGAGCGGCGCGCCTGCAGCGCGAGCCAGGCCGAGAGCGCCACCACGCCGGTCAGGCCGAGCAGCACGGCCCAGAGCCGCTGACGGAGCTCGGCCTGGAAGAGACCGGTGAGCAGGGCGATGCCGGCGAGGAGCGCCACCGCCCCGGGGACGTCGCTGCGCCAGCGTCCCTTCCGCGGGAACACCTCGACCTCGTAGAGGACCTCCTCGTTCACCGTGTCGGGCACCGGCTGGTTCCTCCCTGCGTCGTCGTTCAGCCCTCGATGTACGCGCGGCGGCTGGCGATCCTTCCGACGACGTCATCGCTCCACCCCCGCGGCGATCCCGGTCTCCCGGAGCTCGGCGCGCCTGGCCGGAGGAGGTGGCGCCACCCGCTCTTGTTCTCGACGGGGTCTCGACCGAGGGCCGCGTGATTCCGTCGCCTGCGGTCGGCACACGGCTTGCTGGATAGCCAGCGCAGAGGAGAGACCCATGCGGCTCCGCTTCAGCGCCCTGACCCTTGCCTGCTGCGTCACGCTGCTCCCCGGCCTCGGCCGGGCCAACCCGGGCGACGCCGCCGCCGCCCACGTCGACGCGCTGGGCCGCCGCTACGCCGCGCAGCCGCTGCCGCGCCTGCCCGCGCGGGCGAGCGCGACGCGGATCCTCGAGCGCGCGGCCGAGCGGGCGAGCCGCACGGGGGCCACGGTGCGCGACGGGACGCTGGAGGCGCGCGACTCGAGCTGGCGGCTCCACGTCTCGGAGCCCTACGGTGACGGCTTCCTCGGGCTCGCGCTCGACGCCAAGGCGGGCCAGGCGGGCTACCACAAGATCGCCCTCGGCCCGGTGCGCCAGGGGATCGCGATCCAGCGCTCGAACCTCACCCCGTACGGGCTGAACGGCCGCGTCCTCACGCGCACGTTCTATCCGCTCGAGGGCGGGCAGGCCCTGGAGCAGGCCGAGCTCTCCACCCGCCAGACGACGCAGAGCGCGCTCGGCGACAGCGTCCGCGTGAGCGGCGCGGCGCGCTACTACCTGCACGACGCGTCCGGCGTGCGTACGCCGATCACCCAGGCCGCGTTCCGCGAGCGCCTGGCCACGGTCCCCGACCTGGTGCGCAGCTTCGACCCCAACCTGACCCACCGTCCCCTGCAGGTCGCGCTGCCGTCGTACTGATCCGCGCCGACGACCACGCGCCGACGACCATGCGCCGACGACCATGACCCCACCCGCCTGGCAGCCCTGTCGCTTCGACGCCGAGGGACAGCTCCTCGAGCCCAGCGTGCATGACAACTTCGTCCTCCGCCTCGAGGTCGACCTCGAGGCGCGCACGCTGATCCTGCACACCGAGTACCGCGACCGCGAGCCCACGGAGCGGACCTCGCTCCGCTTCACCGGCGTCGTCGCGCACCACTTCGACGACGTCACGGCGCCGAGCATCCTGCTCGACGTGGCGCGAGCGCCCGCCCGCGCGGTGCTGGAGCGCTGGGCTGCGCTCTTCGCCAGCCGCCAGCACCACGGCTGGCCGCTGATCGGCGTCCCGCTCTCCGAGCTGCCGGCGCGACTCGACGCGGAGGGCGCGCAGGGCTACCTGGTGATGGGTTCCTGCGGGCTCGACGGCTTCGTCCTGGCGAGCAGCCTCGAGCACCTCGGGTCGGGGGCAGAGGAACTCGGCGCGACGTAGCGCCGCGGCTCGCGCCCGACGAATCCTCGACGAATCCTCGACGAATCCTCGACGAGCACTCGACGAGCACTCGACGAATCCTCGACGAGCACTCGACGAATCCTCGACGAGCACTCGACGAGCACTCGATGAATCCTCGACGAGCACTCGATGAGCACTCGATGAATCCTCGACGAGCACTCGACGAGCACTCGATGAATCCTCGACGAGCACTCGATGAATCCTCGACGAGCACTCGACGAGCACTCGACGAGCACTCGATGAATCCTCGACGAGCACTCGACGAGCACTCGACGAGTCCTCGACGAGCACTCGACGAGCACTCGACGAGTCCTCGACGAGCACTCGATGCGGCTACGGGCCGCGCGCCGCGCCCCCGCCCGACCTCTTCGGGATCATGAGAGGGGTGGGCTACGGCTGCTTCACCAGCCGCTGGGTGGGGGCCACGAGCTCGTTGCGGAGCCGCCGGAGGTCGGTCTGCGCCTCGAGGGGGTGCAGGCCCGGCGCGCCGCCCTTCGCGGCCGCGTGGGCGCCGCGGACCAGGCGCGCGAGCTCCTCGTCGATCAGGTAGTCGGGCGTCGGGTTGTCGCTCCAGGCGGTGCGCCGGGGATCGAGGGCCGCGTCGCCCTCGAACATGCGCCGCTCGCCCATCAGCCGCGGCGAGTTGTCGAGGATGCGGGTGCGGCCGTTCACCACGATGCCGTTGCGCGGCAGGATGAAGCGCCAGTTGCCGTGGGGGATGACGCGGTCGAGGTCGGGCCCGTTGTCGGAGTGGCCGAGCGCGACGCTGACCCCGCCGATGCTCGCGCGCACGATGCCCGAGCGGTCGACCCTGCTGTTGCGCCGCTCCTCCGCCGTCCTCGGCAACCGCTGGATCTCGCCCGGCGAGCCGCCGCTCATCACGATCATCGTCCGCCCCTGCGGCACCGCCTGCGCGAGGGCCTCCATGGTCTTCTTGCCGAAGGCGAGCTTGCCGGCGGTGAAGGTCACCACCGCGTCGGCCGACTTCATCGCCTCGATCGGCTCGCTGGCGAACTTGATGCGCGGGTCGCTCGAGCGCTGCTTCGCCTTCGCCAGCGTGTCGGCGTTGACGTCGTAGACGGTGACGTTGAAGCCGGCCTTCGCCAGGTGCTCGGCCGCCCCCATGCCCACGCCGTGGCCGTCCTTGCCGGCGCCCATCACGACGACGTTCTTGCCGAGGGCGACGCCCTGGGTCTTCAGACTGCTGAGCGTGGCCGCGAGCTGGGAGCTGACCACGTAGCCGTAGAGGTCGGGGCCCTCGACGGTCTTGTCCGCGCCGCGTGCGATGTCGATGCCGTGGAAGAGGAGCCGCTTCTCCTTGCCGAGGAGGTTCGAGCCGCTGCCCGTCTGCTCCTCGAAGGCGAAGAGGTGCGCGAAGCCCTCGAGCTTGCTCTTCTGCAGCAGGCGGTTGACGGTCTTCACCAGGTAGCCGCCGTCGCCGAGCATCAGGAAGCGGACCGGCTCCTGCTTGAGCGCCGTCGGCGAGAGCTGCTGGTAGGGCTTGATCGCGTCGCGGATCCAGCGCTCGAGGAAGGCGTGGTCGGCGGTCACCTTCTTGCCGCGGAGCTGGTAGGAGCCGCCCGAGAGCGCGAGCATGAAGCGCGGGTCGAGGAAGTGGAGCTTGTCGCCGTAGATGACGGTGTTGGCCGGCAGGCCCATGCCCTTGAGCATGGAGTAGGAGTTCGGGCGCCCCGGCCACTGCACGAGGGCGCCCTTGAGGGTCGCGGGGAGCGGCCCCGCGCGCCGGAGCTCATGCTCGACGACGGGGAGCGGCGGCGCGAAGTTGGGCTCATCGGCGAGGAGCTTCTCCATGCGCGGGCTCAGACCGTTGAGCAGCGTCCACTGGTTGACGCTGGTCAGCGCGAGCTTCTCGTCGGCGGTGAGCGCGCGGTTCCGCGGCAAGGTGGCGAGGAGCGCCTCGACGGCGCGCAGGCCGTCGGCCCCGTAGCGCTTGGTGACGGCGCCCTTGTCGAGGCGGACGTGGTCGAGCCACTCCTCGGCGTGCCAGGGCAGCGAGTCGGCCTTATCGGTCGAGCGGAAGAAGGCGTCGCCGAGGACGTTCAGCACGGCGGAGGGGACCTTGTTGACCTTGCGCGCCTTCGCCCAGTGCCGCCACTCCTCGCCGGCCTTGGGCGCGTAGCGGCGCTGCTTGATGGCCTTGACCTCGGCGACCAGCGCGAGCTCGAGCGGCGAGGCGGTGCCGGCGCGCTGGTGCTGGCGCGCGGCGGCGAGGAGCTGCTGCGAGGCCTTCATCCCGGCCGGCGAGTAGAGCGCGTAGACGACGTCCCGCGCGCTCGGGACCTTCTGCAGCCGCTCGTGGTAGGCCGCCGCGCCGCGGCTCTGCTCCTGGACCTCGGCCAGGGTGACGGTGCGGGCCAGGAGGCTGCCAGGGACCAGCAGGATGAAGACCGTCAGGAGGTAGCGCACGGCGTCCTCTTGTGCAGGGCGCGTGCCGGCCGGCGGTGGGACTAAGTGTCGGGAATCGTGGTGGGTCGCCGGGTTTGAGGGGGACTCCTGGCCTCACCGGGAGTAGCCACCCGGCAGCCCGGAGTGGCCACCGGGGCGTGCGGGGTCACATCCGGCGGTCCGGAGTGGCGCAGTCCGATGTGGCCGTCCGGGTGCGGAGTGGCCACCCGGCGTGGCCCGGGCAGCTCAGCGTGGCCACCCGGCGGTTCGGAGTGGCCATACGGCGTGGCCACCCGGCGGTCCGGCGAGAAAGAGCTCAACGATTGCGCGCCACGCACGGCGGCGCCTGCTGGTCGGCGCCCCTCGGCGCGCACCGCGACTGAAATAGCTCCGACCTTCGCGACGAAGGTCGACGATACTTCAGCGGCCGAGGAACCTGCCTCGCGCCCTCTCGTCGGACCAGCGCCGACTCCGCAGACAAAGCTCAACGATTGCACGCCACGCGCGTCGGCGCCTGCCCGCTGGCGCCCCCTCGGCGCGCGCCGCGACTGAAATAGCTCCGACCTTCGTGACGAAGGTCGACGATACTTCAGCACGTCAGAGGCGCGCCCGGATGAGCTCGCTGTAGGCGTCCTCGCCATCGCGCGCGCGGCGTGTGCTATCGTCGCGGGCCAGGGGCGCGGCCGCCCCGCTGGACGAGCGAACGATGCGACCCTCCCGCACTTACGGCTACCGCGCCGGACGCGGCAGAGGCTCGAGCGATCGCCCCTCCCCCGGGGCTTCGCGCCTTCGCCCACACGCTGCATCTCCGAGATTTGCGGCGGTCTCACCCCGGAGCGGCCGGAGGCCGCGAGGACCCGCAAATGCTCTCGCGCTGGCGACGCTGGTGCTCCTCGCGAGCCCTCCCCTCCTCGCCCGTGAGGTCCCGACGATGCCCACCCCTGCCGCCCCCGCCCTGAGCATCGGCGACGTGGAGTACGCGGTCCGCCACGCCAAGGAGCCGGATCGCCACACGCCCGGCATGGTCACCGCCTCGGTGGCGCTCGCCGCGACCCACCTGCCGAAGCGCGCGGTCCTCTGGCGGCAGCAGCTCGCCTCGATCTGGGGTGACTACAAGGCCACCAGCTACGCCGAGCTCGGCTTCGCCGTGGAGCAGCTCACCGCCGGGACCACCGCCGGGGTCCCCTACCTCTTCGTGCAGCGCGGGAAGCAGCCGGCCAGCCACCTGCTGGTCGCCTCGACGGGGCAGGACCTCCTCGCGCACTTTCGAGCCCGCGCGGACGCCGTCCCCCTCGCGGAGAAGACCGCGCTGAAGCTGGTCCGGCTCGAGCCCGTGATGATCCAGGCGATGCCGGGCTACGGCGTCGACGTGCACCTGAAGCACGCCGGCGGCACGCCGCTCCTCGTCGAGCAGGTCTACATTCCGTTCCAGCTCGACGGCGAGCAGCGGGGGACGCGCACGTGGGAGAAGCTCGCGGCGAGCCCGCTCCGGTCGGGCGAGCTGACGACGGTCCCTCCGGGCGCGACCTTCAAGCTCTTCCTCCCGGCGGAGGTCCTCGAGGCGATGGTGATGCGCAACGCGGCCGCGTTCGCCGGCGCCTCGCGCAGCGGCACCATGCCGGGCAAGGCCGCCACGCCGGGCAAGGCCACGACGCCGGGCAAGGCCACGACGCCGGGCAAGGCCCCGACGCCGGGCAAAGCCACGACGCCGGGCTCACCGCTGGCGGGCCTGGCGGCGCGGCTCCGCGCCAGCCCCGAGCGCGGGAGCGCCCGCTACGATCGCTACCGCCTCGGCCTGGTCTTCGCCGTGCCCGCGAGCGGCGGCAAGGAGCCGATCGCCGGCGTCGCCAGGACCCACGTCACGCTGGAGCTCGACGCCGTACGCGCGCTCTTTGTCGGGCTCTGACCGCGGCTGTCGCGGCCTCTCTCGTGGTCAGGGCGAACAGAGCGGGTCGGTGCCGAGGCAGCCGATCCCCTGCACGCCCCAGCGCGTGATGCAGATGTAGCTGCAGACAGCGCCGCTGGCCTGGCTCGAGTTGCAGTCGAGGCTGGCGCAGACGTCCAGCTGGATGCCGTCCTTGCAGTTGCACCCTACCTGCTCGGCCCTGGAAACGTGGGCGTGCACTCCGGATCGGTGTCGGTGCAGCTGATCCCGCTCAGCCCGCCATTGGGCGCACAGAAGGGCTGACACACGGCCGCCGTGTCGGCTGCTGAGGCGCAGACCAGCTGGACGCAGAAGAGCGCCTTCACTCCGTTTCCGCAGGTGCAGGTCACTCGCTGTGGCAGCAGGGATTGCTTGGCGCCGTCGGGCACGGTGCCGTCGGGCTTGGTGCCGTCGGGCTTGACCGTGTCGAGCTTGGTGCCGTCGG
>JAKLHH010000036.1 GCA_022710245.1 Myxococcota bacterium | reverse complement strand
GCCAGCGCGCGCCTGCCGCCTCTGGCCCTCTCCCCGTCGTGCGCCCGCCTGCGGGCTTCGCGGTCGGTCGAGTCGTACGCGAAAGATAACCCAGAACCGGCGTGGCGCCTATCCGCAGCGGCGGTCCCACGCGAGGTCCCGCCACGTCCCGACGCGCGCGAGCGACGCAGGTGAGCGACACGCGCGTCGAAGGGGTTGACTCGGATCCTCGCAGCTCCCATTATTCGCCCCCGCATGACTGACCAATCGGCTTCCAGGGCAGCGCGACCACAGCCCGCGTTCGAGCTGAAGGGCACCATCTCCTCCCTCACCGTGCTGCGCCTGCGCACCACGGACCCGGAGCTGATCGACCGCGATCTCTCGGCGCGGATCAGCCAGCTGCCGCACTTCTTCCTCGACGCGCCTGTGGTGCTGGACCTCGGGCAGATCGAGCCGGGGACCCCGATCGCCTTCGCTCCCCTGGTGAAGGTGCTCCGCGCGCGACGGCTGGTGCCGGTGGCCGCGAAGAACCTGCCGCCCGAGCTGCAGGAGCAGGCGAGCGCCGCCGGGCTGGGGCTGCTCCGCGAGGGACTGAGCCGGATGACCGATCCCTCCAGCGCCGATCCGGAGAGGGCAGAGGGCTCCCCGCGCGCGGCCTCCAGGCCGACGGCGCGCCCCGAGCCGCGCGAGGACACGGCCGGGGAGGCCGGGCCGCCCGGGCCGCCCGCCGCCCCGCTGGTCGCGCCCGCGACCGCGATGGTGATCAAGCAGCCGGTGAGAGCTGGCCAGGTCATCTTCGCTCCCGCCGGCGATCTGATCGTGCTCGCGCCGGTCAACCCGGGAGCGGAGGTGATCGCGGACGGCAACGTGCACGTCTACGCGCCGCTGCGCGGGCGCGCGCTGGCCGGCGCGCATGGCAACGAGTCGGCGCGCCTCTTCTGCAGCAGCCTCGACGCAGAGCTGATCTCCGTGGCGGGCAACTACTTCAGCGCCGAGGACATCCCGGAGAGCCTGCGGCGCAAGCCCGCCCAGGTCTATCTCGACGGTGATCAGCTGCGAGTGAGTGAGCTGTGAGCGCACGCCCGCACCGCGCGCGCCTCTCTCCTGTAGCCTGACTTACGCTCCCATACACACTCTCGCGCTCGGCGCAAATTCTTCGAAAAACCTCCTCCAAAAAGTTGTCCCGCGATCCGTTTTCGCTTTCTATGGGACGCGACGAGGGGAGCCGCACCCGCTCCCGGATCGTCGGTGATGGGGCTTTGACAACAGCCAGAGAGCTGATCGCGAGGCGGGCCCGGGCTCGGCCTCGAGGGCCAGGCTCTGCGCGCTAGCCAATACTTCGAGGAGGCCACACGTGGCAAAGGTAGTCGTCGTCACCTCGGGCAAGGGCGGGGTCGGCAAGACCACGTCCAGCGCCAGCATCGCCGCCGGGCTCGCCATGCTCGGCCACAAGACCGTCGCCATCGACTTCGACGTCGGGCTGCGGAACCTCGACCTGATCATGGGGTGCGAGCGGCGGGTGGTCTACGACCTGGTCAACGTGACCCGCAAGGAGGCGAGGCTCCACCAGGCGCTGATCCGTGACAAGCGGATCGAGAAGCTCTTCCTGCTGCCCGCCTCGCAGACGCGGGACAAGGACGCGCTCGACTTCGAGGGCGTCGGTGAGGTGCTCGAGGGGCTGAAGGAGCTCGAGTTCGAGTACATCATCTGCGACTCGCCGGCGGGGATCGAGAAGGGCGCGCAGATGGCCATGTACTTCGCCGACGAGGCGATCGTGGTCACCAACCCCGAGGTCTCCTCGGTCCGCGACTCCGATCGTGTGCTCGGCCTGCTGGACGCCAAGACCATGCGCGCGGAGCAGGACCTGGAGCCGGTGAGGACGCACCTCTTGCTGACCCGCTACTCGCCAGCGCAGGTGAAGAAGGGCGAGATGCTCAGCGTCGGCGACGTGCTCGAGCTGCTCGGGATCCCCTTCCTCGGCGTGATCCCGGAGTCGAAGTCGGTCCTGCAGTCGTCGAACAAGGGTACGCCGGTGATCCTCGACGAGAGCACCGACGCAGGCCAGGCCTACCTGGACGTCGTCTATCGCTTCAGAGGCGAGGAGCGGCCGCACCGCTTCATCGAGGAGAAGCGGGGGATCTTCCAGCGCATCTTCGGCTAGGACGCCGGAGGAGAGGGTTGCCCATGAGTCTTCTTGAGTTCTTCCGCCGCTCGCGCACCCGCACGGCCTCGGTGGCCAAGGAGCGCCTGCAGATCATCGTGGCCCGCGAGCGCGCGGCGACACGTGGTGGTGCGCCGGACTACCTGCCGAAGCTCCAGCAGGAGCTGCTCGCGGTGATCGCCAAGTACGAGCGCATCGACCTCGAGCAGGTCTCGGTGACCCTGGACAAGGCCGGCGACTGCGAGGTCCTCGAGCTCAACATCGTGCTGCCCGAGGGCAGGAACCCGCGCCCCCTGGCCACGGGCCGGTCGCTGCCGACGAGCGCCTGAGCGGCGGGGAGCCCCCGCGGCCCGGCCGCTCCCGTCGAGGCCCGCGCCCGGTCAGTGAAGCTCGTAGACCCCGGCTTCAGCGCGGGGTTGCCCTCGGGCGCACGCGTCGGTAGCCTCGACTGATGGGGTGTGACTTCGAGCCGGGGTGCGTGCTGTCCGGCACCTACCGCATCGTGCGCAGGGTCGGCGCGGGCGGGATGGGGGAGGTCTTCGAGGCGACCCACGCGCGGCTGCAGCGGCGCTTCGCGATCAAGACCCTGCGCGGGGTGGACCCGTCCCTGGATCAGCTCCAGCGGTTCCGCCGCGAGGCGGAGCTGACCAGCCAGCTCCAGCATCCGAACATCGTCGGGGTCGTCGACTACAACGTCTCCGAGAGCGGCTGCCCCTACTACGTGATGCCATTCCTCGAGGGCGAGAGCCTCGGCGAGCGACTGAAGCGTGTGCGGCGGCTGACGCTCGCGGAGACGCTGGAGCTGGCCACGCAGGTCAGCTCGGCGCTGACCGCGACCCACGGCCGCGGGATCGTCCACCGAGACCTCAAGCCGCAGAACCTGTTCTTCGCCCGCAGTGACGATCAGCGCGAGGTGCTCAAGGTCCTCGACTTCGGCGTCTCCAAGCTGACAGGGAGCCGGGCGGGGCAGACCGCAGACAACGTGCTCCTCGGCAGCCCGCGCTACATGGCGCCCGAGCAGGCGCTCGGCAAGCACCGTGAGACAGACCGGCGCGCGGACATCTTCTCGCTCGGGGCGATCCTCTACGAGGCGCTGAGCGGCGCGCCGGCCTTCTCGGGCGACTCCGAGCTGGAGGCGCTGCACGGGGTCGTGAACACCGACCCGACGGCGCTGCGCTCGGTCATCCCGGACCTCTCCGAGGAGGTGGAGGCCGTGGTCGCGCGGGCGCTGGCGAAGCGGCCGGCTCGCCGCTACCAGTCGGCGCGGGCGCTGGTCGAGGACCTGAGCGCCGCCATCGAGCTGGGGCGCGACCACGCCGGAGCACCCTCGGCCGACCCCGTCGAGCCAGCGTCCGCAGCGCCGGCGGCCACGCCCCTCGCCTCGGGAGGGACCCCGACAGTCCCCGACGGTCGGCGGAGGAGACCACCCGCGAGGCAGCGGCGGCCCCGGTGGCTGGCCGCGGTCCTCGTGGCCGCGGTGATGCTCGGGGCTGGCGCGGCGCTGGTGGTCCCCCGCCTGCGTGTGCCCTCGGGTGCGCGGGCAGTGCCGTGGGTCAGCCCGCCGAGGACGTCGGACCGCGCTGATGGCAGCCGGCAGGCGACGGTCCGGGGGGGCGGCCCGGCCCGCGCTGGCAACCCGCACCAGCTGGCGGCGGTGCCGAGGACCGGACCGGAGCGCGGCGCTGATCGGCCGCCGGCTCCGGCGCGCCTCGACGCGGGGCCCGCGCGCCCCGATCAGGTCCTCGCTGCCACGGCTGGCGCTGCGCGACCCACGCCTGCGCCCGCCAGCAAGCCCCGCTTGACCCCCGCGCCACGCCACCTGGTCGATCGCCCCAGGGTGCGCGTGGAGGCGACGCCCACGACGCCTGCGCTGGTCCTCGCCATCACTCCGCGGATGGTAGGGGTCGCGGTCGCCCACTACGTCGGCCCGGACGGGAAGGTCGTCCTCAGCCTGGAGCGCACGCTGAGCTACTGTTATCTCCGACCGTGCGTCGCGCTCAGCTACAGCGGGCCCGCCTCGGTGCGCTGACCTCGTTCCCTCGAGGCGCCCCGCAGGTGCAGGTGCTATCCTGAGGGCCGATGGACTGGATCTCGGGCGCCCTCATCCGCCGCCGGCAGCGCTTCCTCATCGACCTCCGCCTCGAGGACGGCGCGCTGCTCACCGTGCACTGCCCCAACACGGGGACGATGGAGGGCTGCCTCGAGCCGGGCGCGCTGGTCGTCGCCAGCCGCGCGCTCAGCGAGAAGCGCAAGTACGCCTACACCGCCGAGTGGATCCGCCTCGCGGCGGGGTGGGTGGGGATCAACACGCTGCGCTCGAACCAGCTGGTCGCCGCGGCGCTGCGCGCGGGCCAGGTCGCCGAGCTCGCCGGCTACGCCGAGGTGCGGCCCGAGGTCCGCTGCGGCCCGCGCAGCCGCATCGACTTCGTCCTCGCCGGCCCCGGGCTCCCCGACTGCTACGTCGAGGTGAAGAACGCCACCTGGCCGACTCCCGACGGCGGCGTCGGCTTCCCCGACGCGGTCACCGAGCGCGGCCTCAAGCACCTGCGCGAGCTGCGCGCGCTGGTGCGGCGTGGCCAGCGCGCGGTGATCTTCTTCCTCGTCAACCGCGAGGACGGCAGCTTCTTCCGCGCCAGCCACGAGCGGGATCCCGCGTACGCGGCGGCGCTCCGCCGCGCGGCGCGGGCCGGCGTCGAGGTGCTCGCCTACCGCGTGCGCTTCGAGCTGGCTGACGGGCGCCCGGGAGGCAGCTGGCTGGTCGCCAGCCTCGGCGAGGCGGTGCCCTGCCGGCTGGCCGCGCCGCCTCGGGCGAGGCGCGCGTGACGCTGAGGCGGCTCGTCCTGCTGGCCCTCGTCCTCGGAGGCGCCGGCACCGCCGAGGCGAAGCCCACCGCGCTGCCCGTCCCCGGCTTCCGCCCCGCCGCGCTGCTGGCGCCGGCCGGGCCCGGCGCGCGGCCGCTGGTCGTCGGTCTGCACGGCAACTTCGATCGACCGGAGTGGTTCTGCGAGAGCCTCGAGGAGCTCGTCCTCGGTCGCGCCTGGGTGCTCTGCCCGCGCGGCCTGCCGCGCGGTGATGTGCCGGCGAGCTACGGCCGCTGGACCTTCTCGCACCGCCAGCGCGTCCTCGCCGAGCTCGAGGCGGGCGCGCGGGCGCTCGCGCAGCGTCAGCCGGGGCGCGTGAGCTCCGGCCCGGTGCTCCTCGCCGGCTTCTCGCTCGGCGCCATCCTCGCTTCGCGGCTCGCCGTCGCGGCGCCGGCCCGCTTCCCGCGCCTCTACCTCGTCGAGGGCGGCCAGCAGGTGTGGACGCCGGCGACGCTGGCGAGCTTCGCGCGCGGCGGCGGCAAGGCGCTGGTCCTCGGCTGCGGGAGCAAGGGCTGCGGGGTGTGGGCCCGGCAGGTCTGCGCCGAGGCGACCCGGCGCGGGCTCGGCTGCGCCGCGGTGGTGGCGCCGCAGCTCGGCCACTCCTACACCGCGCCGCTCCCGTCGCTGGCGCGCGAGCCGTGGCGCCGCCTCCTCGCGCCCGCGCTCGAGTGACAGCGGCCACCCGCGAGCTGTCGCCACGTCGTCGCGTCGCGCGACGGCGGCCTGCCGATTCTTGCATCCCGTCGCGGCAACCCCTGCTGGGACTTCAACGCGGCCGGAGACGTGGAGCTGCTCGGCCAGGGGTGCGAGGTGGTGAAGTCGGGCAAGAACGTCAAGGTGGAGATCGTGGTCGGGTGCTACACTATCCTCAAGTAGCGACCCGATGGCAGCGGCACCTTCAGCGCGGCCCCTCATCGTGGGGCTCATCTCCGACACCCACGGGCTGATGCGCCCGGACGCCCTCGCGGCGCTCGCGGGCTCGGACCTCATCCTCCACGCAGGCGACGTGGGCGAAGAGGGCGTGCTCGATGCGCTCCGGAGCCTGGCGCCCGTACACGCGGTGCGCGGCAACGTGGACGATCCCCCGATCGCGACGCTGCTCCCGGAGACCGAGCTCGTCGAGGTCGGCGGCGTGCAGATCTACCTGCTCCATGACCTGGGGCGCCTCGACCTCGAGCCGGGCGCAGCGGGGATCGCGGCGGTCGTCTCCGGGCACTCGCACCGGCCGCTGATCCGCGAGGAGCGCGGGGTGCTCTACGTGAACCCAGGTAGCGCCGGGCCGCGTCGCTTCGATCTCCCGCTCGGCGTCGGGCGACTGGTGGTGGAGGCGGGCAGGGTGCGGGCCGAGCTGCTCTCCCTGCCGCAGTGACTCACCGTAGCGTTTGACCCGCCCCGAGCCACCCTCGTAGAATTGCCCCCATGACCGAGCCACAGGAGCCCAAGCTCGAGCACGCCGTCACCCGGCGCGGTGAGGTGTCGGTGCTCTCCATCCGGGGACGCATGGACGCGGCCCGCGTGGGGCCGCTGCGGGCGGCGCTGGCGGCGCTGCCGGACCAGGGGCACACCCGGCTGGTCCTCGACCTCGCAGGCCTCGAGTGGATCGACAGCTCCGGCGTGGGGGCCCTCGTCTCCCTCTTCAAGCACGTCAAGGCGAGGGGCGGCGAGGTGAAGGCCGCGGCCCTCCAGCGCCAGCCCAAGGAGGTCTTCCGCCTGCTCCGGCTGGAGTCCGTCTTCGAGCTCTGCGACACGGTCGACCAGGCGGCGCAGCGGTTCGCGAGGTCCTGAGCATGGCGACCCTCGTCGCGATCAAGGGCCCGTCGACTGGAAAGAGCTTCGAGCTGCAGAAGGACAGCGTCCTCGGGCGCTCGCTCGGCAGCGACATCTATATCGGCGACCTCAACGTCTCCCGCCGCCACGCGTGCATCCACGTCAGCGGCGAGGGTGATGAGGTCGAGGACCTCGGCAGCGGCAACGGCACCTTCGTCAACGAGGTCGCGGTGCAGCGCCGGCGCCTCGCCGACGGCGATCTGATCCGGATCGGCGGCTCCACCTTCCGCTACCAGGCGGCGCGGCGGCAGGCGTGGTCCGAGGAGGTCCTCACCATGCTCGCCGACCTCAACCAGGTCGGCGGCAACCTCGCAGCCACGCTCGGCAGCAAGAGCGCCAGCTCGCCGCTCATCCGCGACGGCACGACCCCCGAGGGCGGGCGGATCACCGACACGTTCAGCGCGGTCACCGAGGCTCGCGCGGTGAGCATGCTCGAGTCGATGTGCCGGGTCGCCGACGTGATCGCCACCGAGATGGACCTGCCGCGGCTCCTCGACAAGATCCTCGACCACCTGCTCGAGGTCTTCCCGCAGACCGAGCGCGGCTTCGTGCTGCTGGTCAACCCAGCGACCGGCGAGCTGGTCCCCGAGGCGGTCAAGGTCCGCCCGGGCGGGGACGGCGGTATCCAGATGTCGCGCACCATCATCGACCAGGTGATGGAGCGGGGCGAGGGCGTCATCCGCGGGCACACGCTGGCGGGGAGGCCGCGCACGCCGGCGGCGGGGCAGCTGATCGGCGAGGGCTCGCACCGGCTCGAGCTGCAGGCGGCCGATACCGACGGCGAGGGCGGCGAGCCCAAGATGGGCGCGCCGCTGATCTACCGCGGCGAGTCCCTCGGCACGCTGCACCTCGAGGCGAGCCCCGGCTCGCGGTCGTTCACCCACGAGGGCCTCGCGCTGCTCGAGGCCATCGCGCGGCAGGCGGCGGTGGCCATCGCGAGCGCGCGCGCCACCCAGGCCCTCCTCCAGCAGCAGCGCCTGGAGGATGACCTGCGGCTCGCCCGGCAGATCCAGCGCAGCTTCCTGCCGCAGCGGCTCGAGGCCGTGCAGGGCCTGGTCTTCGAGACCCACTACGCATCGGCCAACCAGGTCGGCGGAGACTTCTACGACATCGTCCCCATCACGCCGACCCGCATCGGCGTCCTGGTGGGCGACATCTCCGGCCACGGCGTCAGCGCGGCGCTCCTGATGGCCAAGGTCGCCACCGACATCCGGCTCCTCGCCCGCTCGGGGCTGGGCGCGGGCGAGGTGCTGAGCCGCGCCAACCGGACCCTCCTCGAGTCCGGGCAGGAGGCGATGTTCGCCACGGTGGCCTTCATCCTCATCGATCTCGAGGAGCGCACGCTGACGGTGGCCAACGCCGGGCACCAGCCGCCGCTCGTGGCCAGCAGCCGCTTCAGCGGCCTCGCCGAGCTGGACGAGTCGACCTCGGTCGCGCTCGGGGTGCTGGCGGATCTCGACTACCCGGAGAAGGCCTACGCGCTGCTGCCGGGTGACGTGGTGGTGCTCTACACCGACGGCATCAACGAGGCGGTCAACCGGCAGGGCCACGACTTCGGGATGGACCGGCTGCGGGCGGCGATCGCGAGGGAGCAGTCGCCCACCCCCCACGCGGTGCTGCAGCACCTCCTCGCCGAGCTGCACCGCTTCGTCGGTGGCGCGCCGCAGCAGGACGACCAGACGCTGGTCCTGCTCAGCCTCGGCGCGGACCTCCCCACGCTGCTGCCCACCTGATTGTTGGTCGCGGCCGCTTCGACCTCCGAAAACCGGTGACTGCGACGTTGGTCCGGGGCCCGCAAGTCCTCGGGATCCCGGGCTCGAGGAGCGGGCACGCTTGCTGCAGCCGCCGCTTCTCACCCTACGGAGGACTTGCATGTCACGGATTCACGTGCGCGCTGCGCTCAGCCTGAGCCTCACCCTGCTCCTCGCGGTCGCCGCCCGCGGCGCCCTCGCCGGTCCGTGTCAGGACCGCTTCTGCGGCATCGACGACGCGACCCACTCGCGGGTGAAGGCGACCGCCCCCGAGCAGCGGATCGCCAGCTTCATCCAGAGCAACAACCTGCCGACCTTCCGCAGCGCCCGGGGCGTCCCGGTCTTCGCCGTGCCGAAGCGGCTCTTCTCCGCCAACAACGGCTACTCCTATGGTGCGGCCACCTACTCCGACGGCGAGAAGGCCTACCTCACCCAGCTCTCGCCGAACCTGGTCGAGTTCGCGGTCAGCAGCCACCACCTGCACACGCGGGTCGGCGAGCGCGACTATGACAACATCAGCAGCCTGAGCGACAACGCGTGGCGCGGCCCGAGCAGCTACTCGGGTGACCGCCTCGGCGTCATCGTGCAGCTCACCGACAGCGAGATGGGCCGCCTGCGCGGCTGGATCGACAGCGCCCGCGCCAACCACGACGGCGTCCTCGGCCGCTTCAACTACAACGGCGGCGACCCGAACTACGGCACCGGGTCCAGCAAGCAGAGCAACTGCACCAGCTGGGTCACCTGCGCGCGCGTCGGCGATCGCGGCGAGTCGATCGGCCAGCTGATGGGCTACGGCAACGCCGCCGAGCCCTACTCCTGGGTCAAGGGTCTCGCCCGCTCCGGCTCGAGCCGCGTGAAGGCGGTGGTGGTGCACGGGCCCGACGAGAGCAAGGCCTTCAACCAGAGCTACCTCGACGGGCTCTTCGAGAAGTACACCTACCGGCCCTGATCCCCGGCCGGCCGCTCGGCCGCTGGACGCTCCTCGCTCACGCCCGTCGTCGCCCCCTCCGGGACCATCGACTCCTCTCGCCAGCCAAGGTAGCGCGGCATCTCCTGGTGGTGCAGGTAGCAGGTCGGATCCTCGGCCAGCGCGTCCCCGGTGGCCGCGTAGGCCTTCCCCCGGCAGCCGCCGCAGACGTGGCGGTTCTCGCACTCGCCGCAGCGGCCGCGCAGCTTGTCGCGGTCGGAGAGGTCGCGGAAGATCTCGCTCCGCGAGTAGATCTCGAGGAGCGGCGCGCTTCGCAGGTTGCCGCCGCTCACCGGCACGAAGGGGCAGGGCCAGACCTCGCCGTCGGGCTTGAGGTAGATGAGCCCCCACCCCGCGGCGCAGCCGTGGAAGTGGCGGGGGCGCGCGATCGGCTTGGGGTCGAGGTTGTCGCGGCCGAGGAGGTGTGCCCAGTACTGCGGCGCCGCCACCGGCTCCACGATGGTCACCGCGTCCCGCTGCAGCGCGCGGATCCGGTGCACCAGCTCCCGGTTGTCGAGCGGCGAGAGCGCCGACTGGCAGATCGCCGAGCCACGCCCCATCGGCACCAGCTGGTAGCAGAGCATGATGTCGGCGCGGATCTCGTGGCAGAAGCGCACCACCTGCTCGAGGGTGGCGAGGTTCTCCTGCATCGCGGTGTAGTTGATCTGGATCACCAGGCCCGCCTTGCGGCAGGCCTCGATGCCGCGCAGCGCTCGCTCGAAGGCGGTCGGGTGGCGGCGGATGTGGTTGTGGATCGCCGGGTCGGTGGAGTCGAAGCTCACCGCCACGCCCTTCACCCCCAGGCGGCGCAGCGCCTTCGCGCGCGGCAGGTCGATCAGGGTGCCGTTGGTCGCGATCACGCTGACCAGCCCGCGCCGCTTGGCGTGCGCGAGGAGGTCGTCGATGTCGCGGCGGACCAGCGGCTCGCCGCCGGAGAAGGCCAGCATCTGGAAGCGCGGCAGGCGCGCGAGCTGATCGATGAAGGCGCGGCCCTCGTCGGTCGTCAGCTCGTCGGGGCCGCCCTCCTCGGACATCGCGTGGCAGTGGCGGCAGCGCAGGTTGCAGGCCTCGGTGACCTCCCAGACCGCGTGATAGCCGTAGCCGATGCAGCCCATCCCCACCGCGCCCGCGGCGACCGGGATCGAGCGCCAGGCGTTGCGATCGAGCCAGGCGCCGAAGTGTTGCCAGTCGGTGGCGCGACGGAGCACCAGCGCGGCGCGCAGTTGCTTGACCAGGTTGCCGACGGAGAGGTAGGGGGCTAGGGCCATCGCACCAGCACCGCGACCGCGATCGAGCAGAGGTGGTTGAGGACGATGGTCAGCGCGCAGACGGGCTCGAGCGCGGCCTGGTCGCGCCAGCGGCCGCGCGCCACCACCAGCCCGAGCCCCAGCGCGAGCAGGGCGGCGGGCGCCGCCGCGGCGAGGTGCCCGAGCGAGCCGGGGCGGTGGACGCTCCAGATCGCGACCAGCGCCACCGCGGTCGCCAGCGAGGCGAGCGCGTAGATCCAGGCGCCGGCCGGGCGCCCCACTCGCTGCAGGAGGTTCCGCTTGCCGGCCTCCCCGTCGGGGCCGAAGTCGGGGAACTCGTTGACCAGGATGATGTTGAAGACCGAGAGCCCGATCGGCAGCGCGGCGAGGACGGAGCCGGGCGGCAGCGCCCCCGTCGCGCAGGCGTAGCCAGTGACCAGCGTGAGCCAGCCGTAGCAGAGCCCGATCAGCAACTCCCCCACCCCGCGGGCCACCAGGCGGATGGGCGGCAGCGAGTAGAGCGCGGCGGCCGCGGCGCCGAGGGCGCCGAGGCCGAAGAGGAGCAGGCTCCGCTGCAGGACCGCGATGGTGACGCCGAGCCCGGCCGCGACGGCGAAGCAGGCCGCCGCCACGAGGAGCACGGCGCGGGGCGCGAGCACGCCGTGCACCACGACCAGCGTGCCGCCGGCGAACTTCGAGCGCCCGTGCGCCAGCGTGCGGCGGTCCTCGTTCTGATCGTAGACCTCGCCGAGGAGGTAGCAGCCGATGCAGAGGAGGAGCACGGCGAGCCCGCCGAGGAGAGCGGCGGGCAGCGAGTAGGGCTGCGCGCCGCGGGCGAGGAAGGCGCCGACGGCGAACGGCACCACCGCGACCGTGGTGAAGGGCAGCCGCATCGCGGTCAGCCAGGCGACGATCGGGCGCGGAGCGACGGGCGGCGCGAGGGTCTCGATCACGGGCAGCTCCTCGGGGGGCACGGGTGGTTATCTAGCTCAGCGCGTGGGGCGCGGCAAGCGGGTTCGGCCGGTTCGGCCGCGAGCGGGTTCGGCCGCGGGAAGTCGCACGCGCGCGGCAGGTCAGCGCCCTCGCACGGCAGGCGTGAATCAGCGCGCCGCCTCGACTATAATGACCGCCTCTCGAGCGCGGAGCCCCGATGACCCCCCACGGCATCGTCAACGCCCTCACCGTCGACGTGGAGGACTGGTTCCACCTCGTCGACGCGGCGGGCGCCCCCGAGCGTGACGCCTGGTCCAGCCTCCCCTCGCGCATCGAGCCCGCGATGGAGCGCCTCCTCGCGCTCCTCGCGGGCAGCCGCACGAGGGCCACCTTCTTCTGGCTGGGATGGGCGGCGGAGCGGCTCCCCGCGCTGGTGCGGCGCTGCCACGAGGAGGGGCACGAGGTCGCCTCGCACGGCCAGCACCACCTCCTCGCGCCGCAGGTGGGTCGCGAGGTCTTCGCCGAGGACGTCCGCCGCGCGAAGGCGCTGCTGGAGGACCTCACGGGCGCGCCCGTCCTCGGCGTCCGCGCGCCCGGCTTCTTCCCCACCAGCGCCGCGCCCTGGGCCTACGAGGAGCTCGCCCGCGCGGGCTACCGCTATTCCTCGTCGGTCTGCGCGCCGGCCTGGGGCCTCAGCGTCGATCTGCGCCCGCGGCTGGTGGAGACCGCGGCTGGCCCCATCCGCGAGCTCCCGGTGACGGCGGTGGGCCTGGCCGGGCTGCGGCTCTCGCCCTTCGGCGGCAGCCTGCTCCGGCTCACTCCGTGGCCGCTGCTGGTCGGGGCCGGCGCGCTGCTCAATCGCCTCGGCGCGCCGGTCGTCTTCGCGCTCCACCCGCGAGAGCTCGACCCGGATCAGCCTCGCCTGCGCAACCTCCCCGCGCACCGATACCTGCGCACCTACGTGAGGCTCGGGGCGACCGAGGAGAAGCTGCGCCGGCTGGTCGGCGCCGGGCGCTTCGCGCCGCTGGGGGAGTGGGCGCGCTGAGGGCGGGTCAGTCGATCGCCCTGTCGAGCGTGGTGCCGTCGAGCTTCTTCTGATCGATCGCCCTGTCGAGCGGCTTGCTGTCGAGCTTCTTCTGGTCGATCGCCTTGTCGAGCGGCTTGCTGTCGAGCTTCTTCTGGTCGACCGCCTTGTCGAGCGGCTTGCCGTCGAGCTTCTTCTGATCGACCGGCTTGTCGTAGTGCGGCTTGTCCTGCACGGTCTTGTCGTGCAGCAGCCCGTCGTGGACCGACTTGTCCGGTATCTTCACGTCGCGCGGCCCGTCGTGCGGCGCGCCGTCCTTCTTGACGTCCAGCTTTCCCTTGTCCGCTGCCACCCACTGGTCGACGGGGCAGTCGACCTTCGCCGGCCCGTCGGTGGGCGCGACGTCGCGCCGACGCTCCACCTGCTGCTCGGGCACGCGGATCACGTTGCCGTCGACGGCCCCATCGCCAGAAGCGCTCTCGACCCGGCCATCGCTGGGTCTGTCCGAGTAGGTCACGGGCGAAAACGAGAGCAGCTCGTGGCAGCCGAGCAGCAGCGACGGCAGAGCGACCAGCACCATCCGGGCCATCCTGACCATCCCTGTCTCCGCACGCAGCGTCCAGCAACGATGGTAGCGAGGATCCCACCGACGGTGCAATCACTGTCGCCTCTGTCGCCTCTGTCGCCTGAGGCGCGTGAACCGATGTAGGTGCGCCGGGCTCCCTCACACGCAGATCGCCCGTCCAGTCTGGCAATACGCGACGAATCGACCCCGGGCCTTCGGCGTGGGCAACCCATAGGCCTCATCGCCTTCGTCGCCCGAGGTCGCAGCATGGCTCGACAGTTGCTCTGGTGTCAGGTGGTCAAGCCATGCGACTCGACGCTGCAGCGGCCGCCTGCGCAGCGCGATCTCTCTCATGGGACACCGGTGGAGAGCGCGATGACTTCAGTGGCACGCAGGAAAGGGATTGGCGCGACCGTGGCCTTCGGGGTCCTGGCAGCCGTCGGGTGCGGCGGGAGCTCTGCAGGCAGCCGACCTCCGGCCACAGCCGCCGGCGCTTCTGCCGGCGACGACGCGACGGCCGGCCTGATGGAGCACCATCGTTACCACCACCACGGCGGCGTAACGCTCTGGATCGCGATGAGCCTCGATACGCTGGGCGTCTCGCCCGAACAGCGGGCGGCGGTGATAAAGATCCGGACCGATCTGCGCGCCGCGATGGGGACAGCCCGCGCCGCGGAGCAGAACCTGAACGCCACGCTGGCCGACAGCCTCGCCGCGGCGAGCTTCGATGCGGCGACGGTGAACGCCGGCGTGGCGCAGGTCATCGGCGGGGTGGTGGCGCTGCAGGACGCGTCGGTCGAGGCGCTGAACGCCCTCCACGGCTTGCTCACGCCTTCCCAGCGCGCGGCGCTCGTCGACAAGGTCGAAGCACACTGGGTGGTCTGGCTGCAGGCGAACGCCGAGGAGCGCGGAACGGAGAGACCGAAGAGCGGGCACCTCGCGATGCTCGCGACAGAGCTCGGCCTGACGCCGGATCAGGTGGAGACGATCCGCGCGGGCCTTGGCGAGAGGAGGAGGGCCGTGCCGCCTCTCGACCCGCAGGCGATGGTGACGCACCTCCGCGCGTTTCGCGACGCCTTCCGGAACAGGAGGTTCGACGCCAGAGGCCTCGTCGCGGCGAGGAGCGCGAACGCGCACCTGGTCGGCTGGGGCGCGGCGCACCTGGCGTACTTCGTGGCGACCGTGAGCCCAGTGCTGACTTCGCAGCAGCGCGCCACGTTCGTGCAGAGACTCCGGGCGCATGCGACTCACGATCCGCGCGCCGAGGGAAGCTCATGAGCCCCGCCAGCCGGACCAGGATGCTTCGAACCATCTCCTGCGCCGCTACCCTGACCGCGACGATCGTGGTCATCGCAGGAGCGGGATGCGGTCTGGGGCTGGCGGTCGCGTACGGCACCGGCGTCTACGGCGACTACGCCGGAGGCGTACATCGCCACGACGGAGCCCGGGTACTTCGGGACGGGGATCACTGGGGCCGCTACACGAGGGAACCGCAGGCGCTGCACCAGCGCCGCATGCAGGCACCCCCCAAGGGCGCTCCCCACGTACCATGCCGAACAGTCACCGCAGCCGGCGACGTTCGCGGCCAGACAGTCCGCGCAATCGTCGAGCGTGAGCTGCGTGCCGACGTCCATGGAGTCGTAGCTCGCCTCGCAATCCTGGGTTGACGAGCAGGTGGAGGTGCAGTCCGCCTGGAAGCTCGCGAAGTTTCCGCAGGTGATGGTCGGGTCGGTGGCGGCCTCGGAGATGGAGGAGGGCACGGGCTCGATGGTGCACGAGCCGAGCGCTCCGATGGCGAGCGCCACAAGGAGCTGCTCATGACTCGCGCCAAGTTGCTGTCGTCCACGCTGCTGCCAGGGCGCGTCCACGAGCGCTCGCGGTCAACGCCTGCAGCAGGTTTCGCTGCTATGCATCGGCTGTACCGGCGGACGCCCGGGCTGCGACGTGAGCCAGCCCCCTACCGAGGGCGGCCTCGAAGCGGCGCGCCTGCTGCTGCGGCGCCCTTGAGCAGCCGGCGCACGGCGGCGCGCAGGCGCTCGCCCTGCGCGTCCGTGAGGAGCGGAGCGAACGGCTTCGGCTTCGCTCCGCTGCCGCGCCAGATCGGCGCCGACGGCCCCGGCGTCATCAGGTTGCCGCCGGCCGGGTCGTGAGGCAGCCCGAGGTAGTGGGCGAGCTCGTGGGCGAGGACGGGCGGCCGCGCGCGCGCGGTGAGGATCACCCAGCGGCGCCCCTGATAGCGGGAGTCATCGCCGCGGTAGCGCCAGTGGACGCCCATCAGATCGTAGCTGGTCAGCTCGAGGTCGCGCGCCCGCTCGACGACGAGCACGGTGACGCGCGCCGGGTCGACGTGCTCGGCGAGGGCGTGGCGCTGCGCGCGATCGAGGAGCACGCAGCGCGCGGGGCGGAAGCTGTCCCGCGTGGCAGCCAGCCGGATCCCCTGCGGCGCGAGGACGCGCCGGGCCGCCTCGAGGTGCTCCTTCACCCACGCCTCCCTGCGGACCGGCTTGCCGCCGCAGCGCGCGACCCGCACCTGGAGCGGCAGCGTCAGCACGCGCGGCCTGCCGGCGCCGTTCGCGGCGAGCGAGCAGAGGAGCAGAGCGAGGATGAGAGGCCGCGAGCTCAGGGACCACACCAGTGCAGCATCAGCCCGCCGCCGCCGAAGGCGTAGACGTCCTTCGCGCTGCTCCCCCAGAGCGCGTTGATCGCCTCGCTGGTGCCGGTCACGGTGGTGCGAAAGGTGGTGCCGTCGAGGCGCAGGACGGCGCCTCGCGCTCCGGCGGCGAAGACCTCGCTGGCGCTGGCGCCCCAGACGGCGCTCAGCGACGAGCTGCTCACCTCCGAGGGGACGCTCGGCCAGCTCCCCAGCGTGCCGCGGAGGACCAGCCCCTTGTCACCCACAGCGAAGATGGTCTTCGCGTCGGCCCCCCAGATCCCCCGCAGCGGCGTGGTGCCGGTGGCCGCGGCGTCAGCCTTCCAGGCGCTGCCGTCGAAGTGATAGATGGCGCCGTCCGTCCCCACCATGTAGACGTCCTTGCCGCTGCTCCCCCAGACGCCCATCATCACGTCGCTCGCCGTGTCGATCTGCCAGGTCCCGGCGAGGTAGCTGAAGATCTTCTTGTAGCCCGGGATGAAGAGGTCGCCGCCGGCGCCCCAGAGGCCGCTGAACGTGCCGCTCTGCGTGTAGATGCTCTTCCACTTGCCGCTCTCGCGCGTCAGGAGCTCGCCGGCGAGGACGCCGCCCCCCACGTTCCCCGCCGCCCAGAGCCCGCCCTGGCCGTCGCCCCAGAGGCTGGAGGAGTTGTGGCCGTCCATCGACGTGGTGGTCCAGGCGCTGCCGTCGAAGTGGAGCAGGAGGCCGCCGCCGGTCACGTAGAGGTCCTTGGCGCCCGAGCCCC
>JAKLHH010000359.1 GCA_022710245.1 Myxococcota bacterium | reverse complement strand
CACCTCGCGGGGGAGCGCGGTGAGGAGCTCCACGCGCTCGCGAGGGGTGTGGAAGCCCTGCTCCTCGACGAGCTCGCCGAGCGTCAGCCGCCGGCGCGGGTTGACGGCGTGAATGAAGGAGAGCACGCGCTGCAGCGCGGTGACCCGGGCCCGCGGCAGGCTCACCGTCACCTGATCGGAGAGCGCCTCGGCCCGGAGCTGCGGGACGCGGTCGATCCGCGCGAGCAGCCAGAGGAGGAGGCGGCTCGCCCCGAGCACCTGGCGGACGCTCTCGGCCGTGAGCGGCGCGCGGCTCATGCCGGCGAGGACCTGCAGCAAGAGCTGCAGCCCGAGGAGGAGGCGCGGGTAGTCGAGGCAGAACTCGGGGTACGAGCGCCACGGCAGCTCGGCCAGGAGCTCGAGGCGCAGGCTCGGCGAGAGCGCGGTGAGGAGCGCGTCCAGCTCCGGCGCCGGGCGGGGCTGGCAGCCGAGGAAGCGGGCCGCCGCGCCTCGCCACGCCGCGAGCTCGATTCGGGGCCCGTGCTCGACGGGGAGCGCGGCCGGGTCGCGGGCTGGATCGTCGGCGAGGCGGCGCGCGGCAGCGGCGAGCGCGCCGGCGAGCTCGAGGACCTCGCCCAGGCCGCTCAGGTGATCGCGGCACCACTCCTCGAAGGCGAGGAGCCCCACCGTCGCGCCGGGCGGGAGCGTCGCGGCCTGGGTGCGCGCGAGGACCTGCGGCTCGTCGGCGCGCAGCCTCGCCAGCAGGTCCTGGTGCCGGAGCAGCTCGCCGCCGTGCGGCGCCACCGGGCAGAGCGGGTGCAGATCGACGAGCAGCGCCTCCCCCAGGCGGAGCAGGCGATTGGTCGGGAACCAGCGGCAGGTGAAGGGCTTCGCCCCGAAGCCGTGCTCGGCGTGGAGCACGCAGCGCGTCCCCTCGAGGAAGAAGCAGCCAGGCGCGAAGTTCCAGATGGTGCTCAAGCCTCGCTGACCGGTGGCGCGGCACCACGGCGCGAGGCCCGGGTGCTCGGCGAGGAGCCGCTCGAGCTCCGGCTCGTCGGCGCAGAAGCCGAGCCCGCGGCAGCAGCGGGCACCGCAGGCCTCGCAGTCGTGGCCGAGGAGCCCATCGGCGAAGGCGAAGTAGACGTGCACGACGAGCCTCAGGCCGCCGGAGTGAGGAGCTGCACCTCCTCGACGCGCCCGCCGACCAGGATGCCCGCCCCGTCCTCGTCGAGGGCGAGCACGCCCCTCTGCTCCGCGGCGCCGCGGCCCTGCTCGACGAGCCAGCGCCGCGAGGCCGGCGCGACCCCGGCCTCGCGCAGGAACGCCGCCAGGCCCGCGACCGCGCCGCCCGTCGAGACGTCCTCCCGTCCGCCGAGCGAGCGCGTGAAGACGCGGAGCCGCAGGCGGCCCGACCCCGCCGGCGCCACCAGGCAGAGCCCCGCCGCCTCGAGCGCCGTGAGCAGGCGCAGCGCCGCGGCGGGCGCGAGCTCCAGCGCGAGCAGCGCGCCCTCGTCGGCGAGGAGCCGGTAGGCGCGGGCACGGCCGCCCACCACGACGACGCGGGACGGGGCGGCCGCGGTCGCGGTCGCGGTCGCGGTCGCGGTCGCGGGGAGGTGCGCGTCGAGGACGGGCGACGGATCGAGGGCCGGCACCGCGACGCCGTCCCGGCCGATGCGGACCCACTCCAGCTCCTCGCGGGTCGAGACCGAGAGCGCACCCCCACCGCAGAGGAACGAGAGCTCGCGTCCGGCGAGCTCCGGATCGCGTCGTCGCAGGACCGCGGCGGAGCTGATCAGCGCCTGGAAGCAGACGGACAGCTGCTCCCGCGGCGAGAAGAAGCGGGCACGCCAGCGAGCGGGGTCAGGGCGCGGCTGCGGCTCGAGGAAGGCAGTGTCCGCGAGCCCGATCCGCGCCGCGAGCCCCTGGCAGTCCGCGTCCGTCAGCGGGCGGCGCCCCTGCGGCAGCACGATCGCGGTCGGGCTGCCGAGCGCGCCGGCCCCCACGAAGGCGCGAGCCTGCCAGAGCTCGTGCTCGGCGCAGGTCGAGCAGCAGACCCTCACCGCCGTGCCCCCGGCGACCAGGGGCTCGCCGCAGACCGGGCAGTGCACGTGATAGGCCTGGTCGTCGCAGAACGGGCAGAACGGTCGCTCCGGCGGATCCAGCGCGAGCTGCCGACAGCCGTCGCAATCGCAGAGGGTGCGCTCGTTCATGAGACCTCCGGCGCGAGCGTACCACGCGCGAGCGACCATCCGCGGCGAGTCAGACCGGGCTCAGCCCGGGAACCGCTCGACCAGCTGATAGTGCGCCCGCACATAGGGGCGCGGGAAGGCCTCGAAGTGCCACCACTCGATGGCGAGCGGGCGCCAGCCCGCGGCCAGCATCACCTTCCGCAGCAGCGCACGGTTCGCGAGCTGCTCTGCGCTCAGCTTGCCCGCGCGCAGGTAGGCCCGCTCGCGGCGAGGCTGCGCGAGGGGGCCGAAGTGATCGGGCGCGGTGCCCATATCGAGGGGGACGCCGCGCTCGTCAGCGATGCTGAGGTCGACCGCGGCGCCGAAGTTGTGCATCGAGCCGGTGTCGGGCCGCGCCACGTACGGCTGGCGCGGGGTACCGACGACGAGGCGCCAGAGCTGGCGCTGGACCTCGCGCGGGCGCAGGCAATCGAGCATCAGCAGGTGCCAGCCGGGGTGCACGCGCTCGAGCGCGGCCTGGGCGCTGGCGAGCTTCAACGCCGCGCCCGCTCGCAGGGTGCAGGCGCGGCCCTCGCCGTAGACGGCGGCGCCGAGGACGTTGCCGGGCGAGGCGTACTTGAGCCGGACCAGCACGCCCGGCGCGCTGACGCTGGCGTCGACGAGGCCCTCGTCGGAGATGATCGGTCGCGCCGCTGCGCGTCTTGCACGGAGGCGGCTCGGAGGCTGGACGGACTGGCCGCGCCCGCTGGCGTCGGCCGCGCAGGCGACCAGGCTGACCACGAGCAGCGCCCCTCTCGCGGGATGTCTGCAGAGCTTCACGAGGAGTATCTCACCGGCGCTGCAGCGAGAGCCACAGCAGGCCAGCGTTGTATAGCACGTCGTGCTTGCCGGAGAAGAGGCGGAGCGTGACGTTCGCGGAGCGGCGCTCGAGGAGCAGCGGGCGGCCCGCGCTCTCGTAGATCGCGTCGTCGGGCGGGGGCGCGAGCCCGGCGGGGAGGCGGTGCGCCGCGATGCTCGCGAGCTGATCCGGTCGCAGGCGGTCGGGCGCCTCGGCGAGGACGTTGAAGGCCAGCGCGGAGTGGAGCGGCGAGACGAACGGGTCCGCGAGGCCCGCGGCGAGGTAGACGCGCACGCGCCGGCCGCGCGCGCCGGCCAGGTGCCGGAGCGGGCTGCGGCGGAGGCACTCGGCCTCGGCGCGGCTCCGCGGCAGCGGGGCGCCGCCGCAGGAGCGGCTGACGTCGGCGGCGTAGCGGGCGAAGCGTCGCTTGTGGCGGGTCTCGCCGTACCAGCGCGCGAGGTCGAAGACCGGCACCCAGGCGACCGCGGCGGTCCACAGCTCGGGGTAGCGACCGACCAGCACCAGCGCGGTCATCGCGCCGCCAGAGAACCCGACCAGATAGATCCGCGCGGGGTCGACGCGTGCGTGACGCCGCGCCCAGCGGAGCGCGTCGAGGACGTCGCGCTGGGCCAGCCGCGACGCGGTCGCCTGGGGGCGGTGGTAGGGTCCACGGTGCTCGGGGTGGATGAAGACCCAGTCGTTGCGCGCCGCCCAGAGCGCGTAAGGGATGCCGTCGTGCTGCCGGTAGTCGGCGCTCCAGCTATGGAGCACCACGAGGAGCGGCTTCGCGCGCCGCGAGCCGGAGTCGAAGAAGAGCGCCGGCTGGAGGCTCCCGTCCACGCTGGAGCGGACGCGGACCTCGCGCACCCCCGGAGCAGCGTCGCGCCAGGCCGCGGCCTTGGAGCGCTTCGCCCAGGCGGAGCGCGCGAGCGCCATGAAGGTGGTGAACTCGGGCACGGTGCGCAGCACCTCGCCGCCCCGCGCCGACGCGACGGGAGGCTCGCCCCTGGCGTGACCCGCGGCGAGCACGAGCACCAGCGCCGGGAGGAGCCGCTGGCGCATCAGGGCACCAGCGATCGCAGCCAGGGCGTGCGACGCAGCAGCAGCGCGAGCGCGAGTGAGGCCGCGGTGACGACCGCCGCGAGCAGCGGCACGCCGAAGAGGGGAGGCAGGGTCGTCGGCGTCAGGCGGAAGCCGAGGAGGCCCGAGCGGACGAGGTCGAGGATCATCGCGTGCACCAGGTAGACGCCGAGGACGCTGCTACCCACGGCGCTCAGCGCAGGGGAGCTCGGTCGGTCCGCGCCGGCGGGCGAGCGCGCGCGGAGGTTGCGGAGGAGCAGGAAGGCAGCGACGGACATCATCGCCACGCCGGGGCCGAAGTACTCGTAGAGGAGTCCGTCGAAGACGCCGGCCTGGCGGATCGCGGTGAGGTAGAAGGTGCCGCCCGCGGTGAGCGCGAACCCGAGCCCGAACCCTGCCAGGCAGACGCCGAGGCCGCGCCGCTGGAGGCGCAGGTCACCGAGGAGGAAACCGAGGAGGAAGTAGCCGAGGAGCTTCAGCGGGGTGCTGGCCAGCCCGGGTGCGAAGGCGAGCCGCGGGCCGACCAGCGGCTGCACGACGGGCAGCAGCGAGCCCCAGATCAGCCAGAGCCCGAGCAGGAGGTGGTTGGTCGCCGGGGTGGCCGCGCGCAGGTAGGCGCGGACGATGGGGGTCAGCAGGTAGAGCCCGAGGATGAGGTAGAGGAACCAGAGGTGATAGTAGACCGGCTGGCCGAGGAGGAGCGCGGGGAGCGTCCACAGGCTCCACCGCCGCCCGCGGAGGCGGCCCCAGACGAAGTAGATCACGCTCCAGGCGAGCAAGGGGAGGGCGACCTTGCGGGCCCGCGCCCGGAAGAACACGCCGAGGGGCTCTTCGCGCCCGAGGAGGAGCTTGCCGCTCAGCATGACGAAGACCGGCACGCACCAGCGCGCGGCGGAGTCGTAGAGGTTCCCGATCCACCAGCGCGCGGGGTCGGCCCGGTAGCGGAGGAGGAGCGGCGCGGCGCTGTGCAGGAGGACGACCGCGAAGATGGCCGCGATCCGCGTCCAGTCCACCCACGCGACTGCCCCGGTCGGCGTCGGCCGAGGGCACGCGGTGCTCGCCTCGTCGTGGCCGGAAAATGGCCCCAGGTCTCCGTCGGTGCGCGTGGCCCGACCGCCGGTGTGGATCGACATCGTCGGCCTGCTCGCAGCAAGCGCCGCGCCAGGAGCCGCGCCAGGAGCCTGCAGGGACTTGCGCGTCCCGCCGCGCGGGGCTAACACACCGTCACGACCTGGAGTCGCGCCATCGACCGCGCTGCCACAGCCCCGTCGCTGAGCTACGATCGCGGCACCCTCGTGCTGAGGGGGCTCGACGCCGAGGCGGTCGTGTCGCTCCTCGGAGAGGGCATCTGGACCTGGGACCCGCGGGTCCCGGCGTGGCGCTGCCCGGCGCTCCACTACCGGGAGCTGCGGACGGCGCTCGGGAGGCGCTGCGAGCTCCGCGTGGTGGACGAGGTGCCGGCCCCGCCGCGGGTGGAGTGGGGGCAGGTCGCCCTCCCCGAGCTCCGGCCCGAGCAGCGGCGCGCGCTCGAGGCCTGGCAGGGCGCGGGCGGCCGCGGGCTGGTCGTGATGCCGACCGGCACCGGCAAGACAGAGGTCGCGCTCGCGGCGATGGCCGAGGCGCGAGTCAGCACGCTGGTCGTCGCGCCGGTGCGTGACCTGATGTACCAGTGGCACCGACGCATCCTGCGCGCCTTCGAGTACGACGCGGGGATCGTCGGTGACAACACCTACAACCTCAAGGTCGTCACGGTCACCACCTACGACAGCGCCTACGCCCAGATGCCGGTGATGGGGACCCTCTTCGGCCTGGTCATCTTCGACGAGGTGCACCACCTGCCGGGCCGCTGCCGGCGCGAGGCGGCGCTCTTCTGCGCGGCGCCGCTCCGCCTCGGGCTCACCGCCACGCCGGAGCGCTCGGACGGCCTCCACGCGGACCTCGATCACCTGATCGGTCCCATCGTCTCCCGCGTCAGCGTCGCCGAGGTCAAGGGCCGCACCCTCGCCGACTATGGCATCGTCCGCGTCCCCGTCGCGCTCACCGCCGAGGAGCAGGCCCGCCACGACGAGGCGAGCCGCGAGGTGCGGCTCTTCATCGCCAGCCGGCGCAAGGACCTGCCGACCTACAGCTGGCAGGACCTCTGCGCCGAGTCCGGCAAGGACCCCGAGGCCCGCAAGGTGCAGCGCGCGTACTTCCTGATGAAGTCGATCGAGGATCGGGCCGAGGAGAAGCTCCGCGTCCTCGAGGACATCTTCCGGCTGCACGCGGGCGAGCGGGTGATCGTCTTCGCCGGCTCGAACCGGATGGCGCTGGACGTCTCCCTGCGCTTCCTGGTGCCGACCCTGCTCTCGCACTCGCGCAAGCGCGAGCGGCTCGAGGTCCTCGAGGGGTTCGCCGCCGGGCGGTTCCCGGTCATCGTGGCGAACCAGGTGCTGGACGAGGGCGTCGACGTGCCGGAGGCGAAGGTGGCCGTGGTGATCGGTGGTCAGGCCTCGACGAGGCAGGCCAAGCAGCGTCTGGGGCGCATCCTGCGCCGCTCCGGCGACGCCGTGGCCACCCTCTACGAGGTCGTCTGCGAGGACACGCACGAGGTGGCGCGCTCGCGCCAGCGACGGAGGAGCGATGCTTACGAGCGACCTCGCCATCGTCGCCTATGAGCGAGGGCGAGCGTGCCCGGACCGGCTGACCCGCCGCGCCCACGCCCACTACGCCGGCTACGCGGTCCGGATGCTCGCGCTCTACCGCGAGGGGGCAGGGCGCCGCCGGCGCGAGCTGCACCGCGACGTGGAGGCGATCTTCGCCGACGAGCCCGACTGCGATCCGCGGCGCGTCCGCGCCTTCTGCAAGCTCCTCGACGACCAGAGCGACTTCGACAGCGACCGGACCGGGAGGGCAGCGAAGCTCCGCCTGCGGGTCTTCGCCGCGGCCGCGCCGCTCCACCCGCTGGTCCGCGACCGCGACCGCCTCTTCGAGCAGGGCGAGGCAGAGGTGAAGGCGCGCCTCGCGGAGGAGCTCGGTCGCCCGTGGGCCGAGGTCGAGGCCGACCTCTACGCCGACGTGATCGACCGCCAGCGGCTGCAGGTCTTCCACGGCGGTGAGGATCCGCTGGCGCTCCTCGCGCGCTACAACGTCGCGCAGGTGCAGGCGTGCCTCTACCGGGCCGAGCAGCTCGAGATCACCGCCAGCGCGGACTTCAAGACCATCCTGCGTCAGGCCAAGCTCGCCAGGCTGCTCCACGAGATC
>JAKLHH010000358.1 GCA_022710245.1 Myxococcota bacterium | reverse complement strand
CGGCGGCGGCCCCCGGAGCCCCGGAGGCCGCCGGGGGCGGGGGCGAGGGGCCCCTCGCCCCCGCCGAGCGAGGGCTGCAGCGGTCCTACGCCGGCTGAGCAGCACCGCATCACCGGGTTACATCGACCACCGGACAGAGGTAGTATGCCGGCATGCGGCTGGCACAGGTGGCCTGCGATCACTGCGGTGGCGAGCACGAGGCATCGCATGCCTACTGCCCTGCCACCGGGAAGCTGATCCCGTCCCGGCTCTTCCCGCCCGGCACGCTCCTCGAGGGGAAGTACCGCATCGGCCGCGCCCTGGGCCTGGGCGGGATGGGGGCGGTCTTCGAGGCGACCCACACGCTCCTCGATCGCCGCGTGGCGATCAAGGTCATCCTCCCGGGCGGCACGCCAGGCGCGACCGGTGATCAGCTGGCGGCGCGGCTGGTTCGCGAGGCGCGCGCGGCGAGCTCGACGGGTCACCGCAACGTGACCCAGGTGCTCGACCTCGGCCAGGCCGACGGCAGGCTCTACATGGTGATGGAGCTCCTCGAGGGCCGGACCCTGAAGGAGCTCCTCGCGGATGGCCCGCTCCCGGTCCCGCGAGCGGCGGGCCTCATGCTCCAGGCGCTCTCGGGCCTGGAGGCGGTGCACAAGAAGGGGATCATCCACCGCGACCTCAAGCCCGACAACCTGATGCTGGTGCAGGACGACGACGGGGTCGAGGTCGTGAAGCTCCTCGACTTCGGCATCTCCAAGGTCGCCGAGGCTCAGGGCGGCCTCACCAGCGCGGGGCTGGTGATGGGGACCCCGCAGTTCATGTCCCCCGAGCAGGCGAGCGCGGCGCAGCTCGACCACCGCACCGACCTCTACTCGGCCGGGGCGATCCTCTACTTCATGGTGACCGGCCAGCTGCCGTTCCCCGACGACCTGACGCTGCCCGAGCTGATCGCGTGCACCGTCGAGGGGCGCTTCGATCCGCCCTCACGGCGCAAGCCGGACCTGGCGCCCGAGGTGGACGCGATCGTGCTCCGCGCCATGGCGCGCAGACCGGAGGACCGCTTCCAGGACGCGCGCGACTTCTCCCAGGCTCTGGGGCCGTTCGCCGGCGACAGCGCGGCCGGGGAAGAGGGGCTCGACTGGAGCCCCGCCGCGCTCGACACGACCGGGCCTCCGCCAGCTGCTGCCTTCTCCTTCGCTGCCGACCTCGACGAGTCCTCGCTGATCCTCCTCGATGGAGAGACCGAGCCAGCACCGGCGCCGCCGGCCGCGCCCCCCGCGGCGACCGTCGCTGCCGGCCCGTCCGCGGCCCTGCAGGAGGAACCCGCCCCCGCCGCTCCCGAGCGCCGGGAGAGCGGCGCCGACGATCGCTTCCTGCCCCCCGAGGAGCAGCAGCAGGCGCTCGAGCTCGACGACGGTCTCGAGGCGCCCGCCCGGCCCGCGCCCCGACGCACGACGCCCCGGCCGAGCGCGCCCGCGGCGCCGAGCGCCGAGCCCGCTCCAGCGCTGCAGAGCGTGAGCACCGGAGAGATCCGTCGCGCCGGGACGGCGCGCCACCGCCCGCCATCCCGCGTGGGGCTCTGGGTTGCGCTCGCGCTGGTCGCGGTCGGAGGCGGTGCGTACTACCTGCTCGCCGGACGCACCCCGCCGCCGCCGCCGGCCCCCGCCGCCGCGCAGATGGTCACCATCACCTTCCTGGTGACCCCGCGGGAGGCCGAGCTGCTCGTCGACGGCGTGGCCCAGCGGGAGACGACCCTGACCCTGAAGCGCGGACCGCAGCTCTACGAGATCACCGTGCGCGCCAAGGACTACTTCTCGGAGCGCGTGAGCTTCCGCGCCGACGAGGACCAGACCCTGCGCGTGACGCTGAAGCCCCGGCGAGTCGAGGGCGCCCCCTCACGCCGGACGCTGCGGAGGAAGGGCGCCGCCTCCCGGTGAGCGTGCGCCGCGAGGGTGGGACGACCATCGAGGACGAGGCCGCCGCGCTGGCCGAGGAGGCAGCGGCGCTGCTCCCCGGCTTCACCCCGCGGGGAGCGCTGCGCCGGACGCTCAAGTCGCGGCTCCTCGCCGGCGTAGTGGACGGCGCGGAGGTCCTCCTCAAGCGCCTGGTGCGCCGCGACCCGCACTGGCGCTGGTACTTTGCGCGAGAGGCCGCGCTCTACCGCAGCTTCGCCACCGAGCCCCCGCCGGTGCGGGCGCCGCGCCTGCACGCCGCCCTCGACGAGCACGGGCTGCTCGTCCTCGAGCTCCTGCCGGGACCGGCGCTGGCACGTGGGCGCCGCAGCGAGGACGCGCTGCCCGCGGAGACGATCGCGCAGGTCACCGCGCTCTGCGACGCCCTCGCCGCCTGGGAGCGCGGGCGCACGGCGGCGCCAGCTCGGCCCCCCTCGCCCGCGGCGCGCGGCGCGCTGCGACGGCGCCTCCTCGAGGACCCGAGCGACCCGCTCGGCTGGGTGCGCGAAGGCGCCGAGCGCTGCGCCCAGCTGGGCGTCCTGCCGCCGCCTGCGGCCGGCGCGATCCGGCGCGCGCTCGAGGAGCACCCCGCGGTCGCCTTCGCGCACGGCGATCTGCTGCCGCGCAACCTCCTCCGGGTGCCGGGCGGTCTGGCGCTCGTCGACTGGGAGTGCGCCGGGCTGCACCCGGCCGCGTGGGATCGGGCGCTGCTCTGGGTCAGCCTGCCTGCGGCGCGAGGCGCGCTGGAGGCCGGGCCGCCCGGTGGGGCACGGGGCGAGCGAGCCGCCTTCTGGGCCTGCGTGAGCTTCGCGCTCGCGCGCGAGCTCCGCTTCCGTCAGCGCTCGCGGCCGCGCCCGGCCACCGCCGGCGAGGAGCGCCTGCGCGCGGAGCAGGCCAGCGCGCTCGCGCGGCTCGACGAGGCGCTCGCGCGGTGACGACCTCGTGGTGAAGCGGGTGAAGCGCTCCCCCTGCTGAGCCGCGGGTCACTCGTCGCCGTCGTCGCCATCGTCGTCGTCGAAGTCGCCGTAGTCGCCGCCGCCTCCGTAGGTCAGGCGGAGCGCCTTGCCGAAGCGCTGCTGCAGCCGCTCCAGGCCCTCGCCCTCGGCCTCGTCGAGCTCGAGGCGCTTCAGGCCGCTGAGGTGCGGCGAGTCGGCCAGCGCCTGCAGCCCCGGGTCGTCGATCGCGTTGCCGCCCAGGCAGAGCCCGGTCAGGCTCCGCACGCGCTCGCTCCCGGCGAGCTCCACGACGGACTTCGAGCTGAGCCCGCAGCGCGCCAGGTAGAGGCGGCGGCAGCCCTCGAGGAGCGGGGAGCGGACCAGCGCCCGGAGCCCGGCGTCGCGGATCGGGTTGCCGCTCAGCGACAGCGAGCGGCAGGCCCGCATCGAGGCCTCGGCCAGCGCGCCGGCGCCCTTCGGCCCGAGCTCGCAGCTGCCCAGGTTCAGCGAGGCGAGCGCCCCGAGCTGGAGCGACTTGCCGAGCGCTGCCATGCCGGCGTCGCCGATCTCACCGCGGAGCTTCAGCCGTCGCACGCGGCCGAGCCAGGGCGCCCCCGCCAGCGACGCGCAGTCCCTGCGCGACATCTCCTCGAGGACGAGCCGCAGCACCGGCTCCACCGCGAAGAGCGCCGCCGCCCCGGGCAGGAAGGTCCCGGCCCCCGCGTGCACCTCGTCGATGAAGCCGCGGCGGAACCAGTGCTGGTGCGAGAGCTTCTTCGCGGGGGCGCTCCAGAGCTCGCCGTGCTCCGCCAGGAGCTCCTGCTCCCGCGCCCGCAGCGCGTGGCGCTGGCTCGGGTACTCGAGGCCGCCGCCGAGGAGGCACTGCACGCTGATCAGCTCCCCGCGCGGATCGCCCTGCTCCTGCAGCCAGTCCGCGTAGACGAGGCGGGGCTCCACCGACTCGGGGGCCGCGAGCACCGCCTGCAGCAGGCGCGTGCGCTCGTCGGGCGCCGCTGCGCCGTCGCCGCCGGCCTGCGCGCCCTGCCCTGCCCCGCCAGCGCCCGCCGCCCCGAGGAGCAGCGTCACGTCGCTCGCCGCCAGCGCGCGCGGCGTCTGCAGCGACATGCCCAGGCTGCCCGGCTTGGCGGTGATCCCCTTGCCCGACTCGAAGACGATCTTGGAGCGCAGCTCGCTGATGTCGGTGATCGGCACCCGGTTCGGCTCCGCCGCCACCCAGGCGCCGCCGCTGTGGGTCAGGCGCTCCAGCACCGCGACCAGCCAGAGCCGCTCGCCCTCCGGCCGCACCGTGAAGAGGAAGAGCCGGCCGCCCTGAGCGAGCGGCTCGAGCGCCTTGTTCTCGCTGTTGTACCGATCGAGCGGCGCCACCGTCCCGGGCGTCGCGCCCTTCGCCTGCTTCTCCCAGACCGCCTTGCTGACGATCGCCATCAGGTCGGGCGCGCTCACGCCTCACCTCCCTTGGCGAGGAGCTCCTTCACCGCGGCCATCAGCCGGCGGCCGTGCTCGGGCTGCACCATCGCCACATAGGCGGCGAACCCGCGCAGGTAGTCGACGAAGTCCTCGCGCCCACGCGCCTCGGCGGCGACGCCGTGGCGGCGGCAGTTCTCCAGGATGGCGCGGAAGCGCCGGCGCGCCACGCGCGGCACCGAGAGCGCGCTGTTGACGACGAGCCCGGTCACGCGCTGCTGGCCGCCGCGGCGCATGATGCGGCGCTTGCCGCTGTGCTCGGTGAAGCCCTCCTGCTGGCAGATCTGATCGACCCACCAGAGGAAGCGACCGAGCCCCACCTCGGGCTCGCTGGCGAAGGAGAAGGTGAGGTCGTCCGCGTACCGCGTGTAGACAGCGCCGGTCCGCCGCGCGAGCCCGGCGAGCCGCTTGTCGAGGCGCCGGCAGACCAGGTTGGCGAGCGCCGGCGAGGTGGGCGCGCCCTGCGGCAGCGCCCCGGTGACGACCCGCCCATCGGGGAGCGCCGGCCGGTGCGTGGTGAGGCCGGCGAGCAGCGTGGCGACCTCACCCCCGTACCCGAGCTGCTCGAAGAAGCCGATCACTCGCCGGTAGTGGACCGAGGGGAAGAAGTCGCAGAGGTCGGTCTTCACCACCACCGCGGCGCCGAGGTGCGGCCGCGCGTTGGTCACCGTCGAGCGGCCGGCGACGAAGCCGTGACAGGCCTCGTGCACCGGCAGCGGCGCCAGGATCTTCTCGAGGATCACGCGCTGGATGCGCTTCAGCTCGGCTCGCGGCGCATGGATGGTGCGGCTCGAGCCGTCGGCCTTGGGCACCTCGAAGGCGACGTAGCCCGAGCCCGAGCCGCAGCCCGGCCGGGTGAAGCGGACCAGCTCGTCGGCGCTCGCCACGCCGAGGAGCTGCGCCAGCGCGGCGCCGTTCTTGATCGGGATCGCCTTCGGCCCCGGCTGCGCCCGCTGCCCGCGCGCGCGCTGCAGCCCGAAGGTCCAGCCGGTCGGGTTGCTGTACCCGCCCGGCCCGACGGGCCCGAGGAAGCGCGCGACCTGGTCGCGCTTGAGGGCGATCACGGTGTCACGCCAGAGCTTCAGCCGCGCGCTGACTCCGTGCGCGGCCGAGCGCACCGTCGCGTCGGGGTCCTTGTAGAGCCGCCGCACGATCTTGGCCGCGGCGCAGCGAGGGAAGACCACCTCCGCCGTCTTCAGCGCCTGGCGACGCTCGCGCGGATCCAGGCTGCGCGCAGCGCGCTCCACGCGCGCAGACAGCGACCTCGCCACGAAGGCGCGCACCACCTCGCCCTCGGCGAGCTCGGCGTGCCCGGCGAGGAGCGCCGTGATACGTGGGATCGGCGGGGCCGGCTCGGCCAGCAGCGGCTTCAGCTCGAGGAGCAGGGAGGTCAGATCCATCGTGAGCCTCGCGCGGGTGGTTGGAGCGGCGCCGCCCAGGTGCGACCCGGAGGGGCCCAGCGGTCGGGTGGAGCTGCCGCGACCAACAAGTGAGAGGTCCCCCGGGCGGCCGGGCTACTTGCTCGGCAGAAGGCTGAGCAGGCAGGGGAGCCGCACTTGCGGCCTGCTCGGCCTTCCTGCTTCATGCGGGGTCGCAGGCGGCCGCGACGTGGCATCGCGGACAGAGGGCTAGCTCGACGGCCTGCCCGGGGGATGACCGAGATCGTGGAGGCGACGCCAGGTCGCTCGGCGTCGAGCGGTTCGACCCTCGGGGCGGCCGGGCTACTTGCTCGGCAGAAGACGCGGAAGGCGAGGGAGCCGCACTTGCGGCCTTCCGTGTCTTCCTTCTTCATGCGGGGTCGCAGACGGCCGCGACGTGGCATCGCGGGCTGGAGGCTAGCTCGTCGGCGCGCCCCGAGGGTCAAAGGTGGAGGAGAGAGAGTCGCTCCCGGGTCCGCGGAGCAGCAGCTACTTGCTCGGCAGAAGAAGGCGGAGGCGAGGGAGCCGCACTTGCGGCCTCCGCATTCTTCCTTCTTCATGTGAGGTCGCGGTCGGCCACGACGTGACATCGTGGACTGAAAGCTAGCTCGGCCGCGGACCCCGGGAGCGAGGCCATCATGACACAGCGTCGACGGCGAAGGCAACGGAGACCTCACCACTCGTCCCGCAGCGCGCGCGCCGCCGTGGTGCGGCCGCGCCTGGCGGCGGGTGGCTCCTCGCTGTCCGCGGGCCCGGGCTCGTCGTCGCCGAGCGCTCCGCAGCGCTCCAGCTCCGCGAGCGCCGCGAGCGCGGCCCGCACCTCGGGCGCGGCGTCCGCGTACGGCTCGAGGGCGAGCCGGCCCGCCTGGCGGACGAGCAGGTTGAAGCGCCGCCCCTCCTCGCGCACCACGGCGCCGAACCGGCGCAGCACGTCCTGCGCCGCGGGCTCGAGCAGCGGCCGCTCGAGGACGCCGAGGTTCTCCACCAGCTCCACCCGCCGACGCGGCGCCGAGAGGCAGGCGTCCACGCCGGGCTGGGTCAGGCTGTAGCGGTAGCAGTCGGCAGCGCAGGGCGCGACGAGGTCGGCGTGCCGGCGGAGCAGCCGGTCGTAGCAGAGCGCGCTGAAGGTGAGCACGCCGACGCCGCGGTCCCGCGCCGCCGGGAGGAGCTCGTCCTCGGCGCCCGGGTGCGCCGCGCTGTGGCGGATCATGATCGCGTCCCAGGCCTGGGTGAGGATCGCGTCGCGGGCGAGCTCGCGGTGGTGGGTGGAGAAGCCCACCGCGCGCACCTTGCCGGCCCGCTTGAGGTCGGCGAGCGTGCCGCGCAGCTCGTCGGAGAGCCGCGCCGGCGAGCGGACCCAGAAGAGCAGGAAGAGGTCGACGCGGTCGGTGTGGAGCCGGCGCAGCGCTCGCTCCAGGTCGCGCGTCACCGAGGCCGGGCTCGCCTCGAAGCTGCCGGCTACGATCGTCATCGCGTCGCGCGCGCGACGCCGCTCGCGCAGGAAGCGGGTCAGCGTGAGGTAGCGCGGCTCCCAGAAGAAGAGGTTGACTCCCGCGGCG
>JAKLHH010000357.1 GCA_022710245.1 Myxococcota bacterium | reverse complement strand
CGGTGCCGCCGGTCGAGCCGGTGGTTCCGGAGCTTCCCGCCCCGCCGGTGCCGCCGGTGCCGGTGGCGCCGATGTTGCCGACGCCGGCCCCGCCGCTGCTGCCGCCGGGCTGACCGGTGCCGGCGGTGGAGGTGTTGATGCGCTGGAACCTCCGCGCGACCAGCGCGTACTCATCGTGGTCCTCGTCGTACTGGATCAGGATCTCCGTCGGCCACAGCACGTCGCGGTCGAGCCGCGAGGGAAGCGGCACCTGGAAGTCCACGCTGCGCCGCTGCTGCAGGTAGCTCTGCAGCACCATCGGCTCGATGAAGGCGAGCCGACCCGCGTGGTAGCCGAGCGCGAGGGTGAAGGTCGGTGACCGACCCGGCGTCGTGGTCCCCGGCGTCGTGGTCCCCGGCGTCGTGGTCCCCGGCGTGGTCCCCGGCGTGGTCCCCGGCGTGGTCACCGGCGTCGTGGTGCCGGTCGCGCCGGTGCCGCCCGCCGTCGCCGGCAGATCAGCCATCGCGAACGCGTGGACGCCCATCTTCGGGAGGCAGCTCCCGGCTGGCGCCGCTGCAGTGCCGGGGACGATGAACTGCGCCGGGAGCTGGTCAGCGGCCGGCGGCGGCTCGGCGCGGCAGTCGATCGCCTGCTGGGTCGCCTGGTCGATGCCGTAGAAGTGGAGCTCGAAGGCGGGCTCGGTCAGCGTCGGAGGCCACTGCCCGGCGAGCGCGTAGTTGATCCCGAGGTGATCGATGAAGGTCTGCTGCTGGACCTGAGCCGGGAGCGCCAGCTCGAGGTCGGTGCGCTCGCGCGTGCTGAACGCCGAGCGCGGGATGGTGGCGCCGACCTCCTTCACCACGCCGTTGTCGCTGTCCGCGATGCGCGCCCAGGTCAGCACCTGGGCGCCACCGAGGGTCCCGCTCTCTCCGTAGACGACCTTCGTGTCACTCCCGCAGCCCGCGGCCCCGCTCGCGAGCGCGAGGACGATGATGCCCGTGTTGAACCTCAACTGCACCCCCACACCTCCCTTCCATGAACATGCTTGGAGCATTTACTCTGCAGGCTCGTCGAGGAGCGTCAAGCGATGCCTCCTTACTCGCGCCCTGGCCAGGCGAATTCGCCTTCGATCGCGGAGCGTCCGGAGGAACGCGCGAGCAGGGCGAAGGCGTGCGGCGGGTGCTCGAAACTGGAACCCGCGAGGCGGAGTTGCGCCTCGCGGCGCGAGGATCAGGGCTGCGTGAAGCTGTAGGCGCGCACGGTGTCGAAGGAGGCCTGCCGGCCGTAGACGCGAAGGCCGACGGTGCCGGCGGTGGTGGGGACGTGCTTCTGCGTGGTCAGGTCACTGTAGATGGCGAAGATCCCGACCCGGCACGTCTTGGTGGGCTCGTCGCAGAGCCTGCACACGACGGCGGGGCAGTCGGGGGCGGTCGAGCATGGCTGGCTCAAGGGGAGGCCAGGCACCTTCGTCGCGTTCGCCGCGTACCAGAGCTGCAGGGTGTACTCCTTGCCGTCGCTGCCATCCACCTGGCTCGTCGAGTTCGGGTACGGCCAGCCGCTGTTCGACCCGGCGGCGGCGCTGCTCAGCAGGATGCGTACGTCGGGGATGGTGATCGGGTTCCCGGCACCCGCGCCGGGGTCATGGGTGACCTCGCAGACGAGGTAGTCGGTGGCGGTCTGGCTGGCGCTGTTCCAGACCACGCGGCTCGCGATCCCGACGCCCCAGACGTCGTTGCCGATGGGTCCGAGCCGCACCCGCGCCTCGACGAGGTAGTCGGTGCTCGCCGCGCTGAAGCCGTCCGCGAGGTCCCAGGTGACGCCGACCGTGGACTTGGTCTGGGTCTGCCAGCCGCAGCCCCAGGCCCAGGCGCCCTTGTCGGCCGTCGCCGAGTGGATGGTCCAGGTGCACCAGGGGTTGAAGGTGAAGGGCTCGTCGAAGACGAGGTCGTTGCAGGCGCCAGCGAACGGGTCGCGGTGGTCCGGCAGCCCGTCGCAGTCGCTGCTGCCCAGGCAGCTGGCGCCCATCGAGTTGCAGTGGTGGAACGACGCGGGCAGCGTGTCGTCCTTGGAGCAGGCGCCGCACAGCTCGGTCACCGGTCGCAGCAGATCGCCGAGGGTCGCCTCCGGCCCGTCGGGGCGTCCGTCGCGTCTGCGCTCGCTCCCCAGCGGGCGGTCAGCGGGGGCGTCGCGGCCGCCCGCGTCGGAGCCCGCGCCGGAGCCAAAGAGGTCGAGGAGGAGGTGGCAGCCCCCGAGCGCCAGCGCCGCGGCGATGCAGACGGTCAGGGCGATGGCTCGAGCCAGGCTGCGCAGCAGGCACCTCTGAGACGAGATCGTACCTGGAGCGGCAGCGACCGGGCAACTCCATGGCCACCGCGGCCGAGGTGCGCCTCAGCCGACGCCGAGGGGCGGGCGAGAGCTCATGGCCCCCGCGGCCGAGGTGCGCCCTGTCCGACGCTGAGGCGCGGGCGAGAGCTCAGCTCGGCCGGCGCTTGCCCTTGTCCTCACCCTCCCTGTCCTCCTCGTCCTCGTCCTCGTCGTCCTCGTCCTCGCCGTCCTCGTCCTCGTCCTCGTCCTCGAGGTCGTCGAGGTCATCGACGCCGAAGCTGGAGATCGACCGCTCCTCGAGCGCCGCCTCGGCGGCCTCCGCGAGCTCGTCGTCGGCCTTCTCGACGAGGTCCTCGAGCAGCTCCTCGGCGCCGGGCACGTCGAGGCTCTCGAGCGCCTCGATGGCGGCCAGGCGGAGGTCCTTGTCGGCCTCCGGGTCGCCCGCCACGCGGAGCACCTCCTTGCCCGCCGCGGCGAGCTCCCGCTCCCCGGCGGCGCGGAGCGCCTCGAACTTGATCGGCGCCTCGTCGCTCTTCAGCGCCTCCAGGATGGCGTCGTCGAACTCCTGCAGGTAGCCCATGCAGAAGACGGCGGTGGAGCGCCACTCGAGCTCGGGCGCCGCGTAGGCAGCGCGGGTCGCCTCGGTCATCCACGCCTCGGGCGCCCGCACGGCGGCCTCCAGCGCCCGGCGCCGCACGAGCAGCGGCCGCGCGGTGTCGTCGTGGAGCGCCCGCAGCCCGTCGCGGAGCTTGCGATAGAGCGCGGGCGAGATGGTCGGCGCGTCGTCCGGGCCGAAGACGCCCTCGCCGCTCTCGCCGGGGTCATCGAGGTAGCTCTCCTCGAGCGCGGGCCCGAGCGCGATCGCCGCCGCGGCCGCGAGCTCGGGCTCCTTGTCGCCCTGCGCGATCTTGAGGAGCGTCTCCAGCCGGTGCGGCTCCACCCCGGTGCTGGCGAGCGAGATGGCGAGCCGGCGCACGTCGGCCTCGTCGCTCTGCAGCCCCGCGTCGATGTCCGCGTCCGCCGACTCCGGGTAGTCCCACGGGTCGCGCTCGCTCAGCTTCTCCAGGATCCGCTTCAGATCACGCATCGCTCGCCTCCGGTCCGCTGTCTTTGGCACAGGCCGTCGACGCGCGCAAGCGCTCTGTGTGCGCGAGGTCACGTCGCGGGCGACAGCGACGCTCGCGAGAAGTGCCTTACCACGGCTGCACCCATGACGTATCATCTGCGGATAGAGCCGACTCCCTAGCCTGGAGAGATTCCGATGCGCCGACTGCTCCCGTGCCTCTTCGCCGCAGCAGCGCTCGCGGCCGGGTGCGCCCCGACCCAGCGCGACATCCTGGTCCAGCAGACTGCCCTCTATACCAAGTGCGACCACGTGCAGGTCGACTGCGTCGACGACGCCTGCAGCAACATCTCGGGTGGACCGTGGACCGCGCTCGCCTGTGGCACCCGCTACAACTGCACCAACACCGGCGGCCACATCGTCTGCGCGCCGCTGCCGCAGTAGGGCAGCGCCGGCGCAGGCGCGCGCTCAGGCCCGCGCTCAGGCCCCCAGCTTCGCCTTGAAGAAGGCGTTGTAGCGGGGATCGTTGTAGCGCTTGTAGTCGATCTCGAACGGCACGAAGGTGCTGACCCCGCCCGAGCAGCGGATGGTGAGCGCCATCGGCGTCACCTCGCGGAAGCTGCTGTCCTCGGGGAGGTCGTCATTGGAGACGCCGCCCGCGGAGAAGAGCGTGAGCAGGATGCCCTCGGGGTCGTTGTAGACCTTGCGGAAGCCCTCGTAGATCCGCTCGTGCCCGCGCACCAGCGTCCTGCAGCCGATGCGCGCCATGAACTGCTGGAACTGGCGCCGGCCGAAGGGGAAGCGCGCGTTCTCCTGCTGCAGCGCGAGCGGCACCACGTCGACCTCGCTGGGGTCGCTCCACATCATCTGGAAGCGGAGGTCGGGGTCGTTGAGGGCGGAGAGCCCGGTCCACTTCTCCTGCAGCGTGTCCGCGCGGGGCAGGCCGCCGTGCACGAAGAAGGTGGAGCCGAAGGCGAGCACGTTGGGGAGCGCCTCGAAGAGCTTCATGTAGCGGACGAAGACCTCGTTGCGCGCCACCTTGGAGATGGAGTCCATCGCCTCGCAGGGCCGCACCGGCGCCAGCACGCGCCCGTCGAGCTCCACGTAGTACTCGTGGTTGCCGCGCAGCATGAAGACGTGCTCGGGCATGCGCAGGAAGAGCTGCATCGCGGTGCGCAGCGTGCCGCTCAGGCTGAACTTGCCGCGATCGATGTAGTCGCCGAGGAGGACCAGGACCATCGCCGGGTGGTGCTCGGGGTCGACCCGGTGGGCCTCCACCTTGTCGAAGAAGTCGGCCTGCAGCAGCGCCGCCTTGAGGCAGGAGTAGCAGCCGTGCAGGTCGCCGAGGACGAGGAGCTCGTAGGCGGCCGCCGGATCAGGCGACAGCACGTGGACGTGCCCGTCGAGGAAGCGCTCGCCCGGCGCGAAGCTGGAGAAGTCCTTCGCCGCGGAGAGGCGCCCCTGGCCCTCGGCGCGCAGGCGCTCGAGGGTCTGCATCACCTCGCCGACCAGCACCAGCTCGCCCTGCGACTGGCGGTCGAAGACCTCCGGGTCGCGGGCGAAGTCCCACTCGAACTGCGAGAGGAACGGGTGGTTCGTCTTGCGCGGCGGCATCTGCTTGGCGTCGTCGATGATCACCGAGCCCTCGGGGATCGCCTCCAGCTCGCCGACCTCCAGCTCCTCGGCGGCGCTCACCAGCTTGAGGATGTCGTCGCGGAAGGCCGCCTCGTTCGGGTGGATGACCCCGTCGGCGAGCATCAGCTCCTCGACGGCGGCGAGGAGCGCCTTCTGGCCCTCCTCGTCGAAGCGCTTCAGCAGCTCGAAGCAGCCGAGCTTGAGCTTGGCGAGCACGAACTGCGTGGTGGTCTCGCCGTGCGCGACGGACTCGGTGAAGTAGCCCTGGATGGTGTGGTCGATCTCGTCCAGCACCTCGTGGAAGTGCTTGGTGAGCTGCCCGACGATCTCGCCGCGGAGCGCGTCGTCGAGCTTGGCGCTGCGGGCGCGCGAGTCGACCAGCCGGGCGATGTGCTCGCGGATGAAGGACTTCTCGGACGGATCGAAGTCGGAGTCGATGTACGCGAAGGCCACCAGGTAGTAGATGACCGCGCGCATCTGGCTCTCGGCGACATACGGGTCGGAGCTGAACGTGAGCATGCGCGGGAGGCTAGCACGTGGTTTGTGCGGGCCTCAATCACAACTCCCGCGCCCATGACACCGGAGTCGCGACACGGATGTCCGGGATCCGGTCGCCGCCGGCGGCGCGATCGGCTCGGCCGAGGGCGCGAGGCGGGGGCCAGGCGGAGGACGAAGCCGGCGCGATCCCAGCAGGATCTCCGCGGCGGCCCCCGATGGCACGCCCATTGAACTCCCGAGCGCTCATCGACACCGCGGAGGAGACCTCGATGGGATACCCGACCCGTAGCGTGACGCTGGTGCTGGCGGTGACCCTGAGCGCGTCGCTCACCGCCTGCGGCGTGGGCATGGACGCCTACGCCCCCTCGAACATGAAGCCCTACGTCCCCAGCCGCGACGCGGGCGCGAACCCGGTGGTGCCCGACCCGACGCAGGGCGACAAGCTCCAGGCCCCGGCGACGAACCCCTTCGTGCGCGTCACCCACGAGCCGCTCTCCACCTTCGCCGCCGAGGTGGACACGGCGAGCTACGACCTCTTCCGCCGCGACGTCGAGCGCGGCGTCCTGCCCGACCCGGCGAGCGTCCGCCTCGAGGAGTACGTGAACTCCTTCAAGTACAGCTACCCGGCGCCGGCCGAGGGCGAGGCGGTGCCCTTCGCGATCACGCTGCGCGCGGCGCCGAGCCCCTTCAGCGCGACCACGCTCCTCGCGGTGGGGATCAAGGGGCGCGAGGTCTCCTGGACCAAGCGGCCCGCGAACCTGGTCTTCCTGGTCGACGTCTCCGGCAGCATGGGCGAGGCGAACAAGCTCCCGCTGGTGAAGAAGGTCCTCCTCGAGGCGCTCTCCATCCTGGAGCCGAAGGACACGGTCGCCCTCGTCACCTACTCGAGCGACGTGATGGTGCGCCTGGGGCCGACCCCGATCTCCGAGCGCGCCAAGATCGAGGCGGTGGTCGCCGGCCTGCAGGCGGGCGGCTCCACCGCGGGCGGCGCCGGGCTCGACCTCGCCTACGAGCAGGCCAAGCTGGGCTTCCTCGAGGGCGGCATCAACCACGTCCTGCTCTGCACGGACGGCGACTTCAACGTCGGCCCCTCGAGCACCGAGGCGCTCGTCGCCAAGATCAAGGAGAAGCGCGCGACCGGCATCACGCTCACCGTGCTCGGCTTCGGCTACGGCAACCTCAACGACGAGATGATGGAGGCGATCACCCGGGCGGGCAACGGCATCTACGGCGTCATCTCCAGCGAGGACCAGGCGGTGAGCTACGTCCACGACCGGCTCCTCTCCACCTTCAACCTGATCGCGCGCGACGTGAAGCTGCAGCTCGAGTGGAACCCCGAGCGCGTCTACGCCTACCGCCTCCTCGGCTACGAGAGCCGCCTCCTCGACGCCAGCCAGTTCCGCGACGACACCGTCGACGCCGGCGAGATCGGCTCGGGGCACACGGTGACCGCGCTCTACGAGCTGGTGCTGACGGGCGGCGCGGTGCCGGCCCCCGCGGGCGCCCCGGCGCTCGACGACGGTCCGGCCGCCGCGGCGGCGCCCGCCGGCCTCACCGCGAGCGAGCTCTGCCGGCTGCGCCTGCGCTACAAGGGCCCCAGCGCCACCGACGCCGATCCGGCGAGCGAGACCGAGCGGCGGCTCGCCGCCGAGGAGATCGCGCCGACGCTGCAGCAGGCGGCGCCCGACCTGCGCTGGGCGGCGGCGGTGGCGGCGTGGGCGGAGATCCTGAAGCAGAGCCCGTTCGCGGCGCGGGGCGAGGTGGACCTGATCGGTCAGCTCCTCGCCGGGAGCGCGGGCACGGACGCGGGGCGCCTGGAGCTGCTGGCGCTCTT
>JAKLHH010000356.1 GCA_022710245.1 Myxococcota bacterium | reverse complement strand
GAGAAGACGTAGAGGTGGCGCGTGTAGCGCCGCGCCCGCCTGAGCGCGCGGAGGAGCCGCGCCAGGGTGAGGTGCCGGTGGCCGATGGCGCGGAGCACGATCTCCACGCCGCCGCCGGTGAGCCCGACCCCGATCGCCTGGCACTCGGCGCCGAAGCTGTCGATCACCGCGTCCGAGAGCGGCTCCGGGAGCAGGCTCTCGTAGAGCATCTGCACCTCACGATCGGCCGCGACGTCGACGAAGCCGAGCGTCCGCTGGAGCAGCGTCGAGCCGGCGCGGCGCTCGTCGAGGAGGAGCGGGAACTGGTAGGTCTCGGCGCGGAGCCCGTCGCCGCGGATCTCGTCCGCCAGCGCACGGTAGCTGCCCGCCGCGCGCTCCAGCGCCTCGCGGCTGCGCCGCCGGCGGAGCAGGCGCACCAGCGCGCGCCGCCCCTCGGCGAGGAGGTCGCGCAGGTCCTCGTGGGGCGTCTCCAGGTCGAGCCCCACCGCGACGAGCGGCACGCCCTCCTCCGCCGCCCAGCGCCGCACTGCCTGGTAGCGCGCCCGCGCGAGCGGGGCGTTGTCGGCCGTGAGCCAGTAGCCGTCCGCGCGGTCGAGGACCAGCCAGGCCGTGAGCGGGATCCCGCGCGCCGCCAGCTCCCGCATCGCCTCGGCGCGCTCGGGCGAGAGGTCGAGCATGGCCAGCGCCAGCCGGGCGCTGCTCCGCGCGAGCGCGTCCACGACGCCGGGGCGCGCGCAGAGCGCACCCAGCGCCGGGCCGTCGAGCTCGACGAAGTAGGTGAGCTCAGTAGCGCCCGACGACGACGCTGAGGGAGGAGGCAGCCGCATCCGGGTCAGTAGCGCCCGACGACGCGGAAGAAGAAGCCGGAGGCATCGTGGTCCTGGTCGGAGAACTCGTTGTCCGTGAAGCTGGAGAAGTTGTAGCCCGCGCCGATCCGCACGTACTGGTGCACCCAGTAGCCGAGCTCGATCAGCGCGCCGTGCTTCAGCTGGTCGCCCTGGCCGGCGAGGAACATGCGCAGGAAGCGATACTCGAGGCCGGCGTCGAGGCGCCCGGTGATGTGGAAGTTGATGCGGTTGATCCAGAGCAGCGTGTGGATGACCTGGCGCAGGGTGGTGCCGGGGAGCTGATCGAGCTCCTCCTCGACGCGCTTGTAGGCGAGCTTCTCGACGAGCTGCAGGTGCCAGGGCAGCTCGAGGATGGGCGAGAGCGAGAGCACGTCGTAGATGCGCCGGCGCGAGAGGTTGTCGGTCAGGCTCACCGGGCGCAGCTCGAGGACGCGCGTGTACTTGAAGAGGACGTTGAGCCAGTCCCACTCCACCGGCCTGAGCGCGGCGCCGAAGCCGAGCTCGAGCGCGTCGGACTCCACGCGGTCCTCGGTGCGGTTCCAGGTGCGGTAGAAGTTCGCGCGGGCCATCAGCGTGAGGTCGCGGGTCGCGCCCCAGGAGACCGCGCTCCGGCTCACCACCTGCCAGCGCTCGCCCGGGCTGAGCAGGAGCTGGCTCCCCGCGGTCGTCAGCCGGTCCGCGTAGGTGCTGGTGCCCAGGCCCGGCCGGGTGTCGACGTTCGGCGCGAGCACCGTCGACGAGGTCGCGGTGGGGCTGAGCCCGAGGACGCCGGAGCCGTTGTCGTAGCGGAGCTCGGCCGTGCTGGAGAGCTTGAGGCGACGCAGGCGCGTGTACTCGAAGCCCACGTGCACCACGTCGCGCTGGTTGTCCCCGGTCGGCGTGCCGTCGGTGAGGTGGCCGCCGAAGACCTGCTGGTGCTCGTAGCCGCCGGTGAAGCCGATGCCCCGCCACGGGGTCCAGGTGTGGGCGACGCCGAGGATGGCCCGGTTCAGCAGGCCGAGCGCGCCGCTCTCCACCTGGTACTCGCCGTAGGTGCGCCCGGCGCCGGCCTTGCCGAAGCGGTCCTCGGCCCCGACCACCGAGGTCGTGGTGAAGGTATCGCCGACGGTGCCGAGGAGCTGGCGCGCGTAGACCGACGCGGTCTCCGAGATCTTCAGCTTCAGGCCGGCGCTGGTCGCGTTGTCGCCCGACCAGCGCACCGACTCGGCGAGCTCGACCTCCAGGCTCTTGGTGATGCCGAAGGCCGCGCCGACCGTGGTGAGGAGGCGGTTCCGCCAGTCGCCCGTCGCCGAGGCGGCGAGCCCGAGCGCGCCGGTGCCGAGCTGCGGGTCGTTGCCCGAGTGGTAGACGATGGCGTCCTGGCCGAGGCTGACGCGCAGCCACTTCGCCACGCGGTAGCTGGTCATCACGCCGACCGTGTCGCGGTTCGACTCCAGGCCCTGCGCGAGCGGGTCGCGGAGGTACGAGTGCGCGTACTCCGCCTGCAGCCCGAAGCGCCCGCGCTTCAGCTCGTAGCGGAGGCGGGAGAGCTCCGTCTCCACCTCGCGCAGCGCGAGCGGGTCGAGCTTCTGGCCGGGCAGCGGGATCTGCGGCAGCAGCGCGACGGCGCCGTCGTGGCGGAGCGTCAGGCGGTCGTCGTCGCGCAGCTGCCACTCCACCGCGCCGCCGTACTTCATCCGGCCCTGCTCGAGGATGGTCCCGTCGGAGAAGAAGCCGCGGTCGAGCTTGCTGAAGTAGCCCTGCGCCTTCAGGGTCTCCGGCTTGACCCGCTTGAAGAAGTCGGAGAGCTCCATCGCCGCGGTGACCTTGTAGGCGTTCGAGTCGGTCGCGCGCTGGTCGGCGCTGAGGAGCGCGGTCTGGTTCATCGAGAGGTAGCTGACGCCGCCGTCCTCGGAGAGGAAGTTCTGCACGTCGTAGGACTGCGAGCGCGCGTATTCGAAGCTGACGCTGCTCGCCTTGCCGTGGCGCAGCGTCAGCTCGCCGCCGTAGAGGCGGTAGCTGGCGCCGGCCTCGGCGTTGCGGCTCTCCTCGACGTAGCTGGCGCCGAGGGTGAGGACGTCGAAGAGGGTGTCCTTGACCTGCACGCCCCAGGCACCCGAGCCGAGCTCGCTCGAGCGCGTGTACTCGTAGTCGACCTCGACGTAGACCGGGTGGCCGGCCATCGTCGAGATGCTGAAGGCCGGGTTGGAGACGCCGAAGCTCGCGTCGGCCACGCTCGGCACCGGCGACTTGAAGAGGAGCCGGCCGCCCGGGTAGTCGATCACGTAGTCGACGTCGCGCGCCTTGGCCAGCGTGGCGAGGACGAGGCCGGTGTCGCGCTCGCGGACGACCAGGTTGATCCGCTCGCTCCCCACCAGCACCTCGCCGTGGCGCAGGTAGTAGATGGAGCCGCCCGTCGCGCGGAGGACGTTGTGGTCGCGCGCGAGGCGGGCGTCGTCGCGGCTGACGAAGGCCTTCGCCTGCTGGCGGAGCTTGCCCTTGAAGAAGGTCTTGTCGAAGTCGACCTTGGCGCCGTAGAGGGTGCGGTCGTAGCGGAGCAGCTCGATCCCCTTGAGGCCCGCCGTGAAGTTGCCGACGATCAGCGACGAGCGGTCCGCCTCGACGAGGAGGTAGTACTTGTCGCGCGCGTTGACGTCCCGCACCTCCTGCGCGCTGTCGCCGTAGACCGGGTAGAAGCGGTTCGGGTCGATCACCTGATCGAAGAAGTCCTCGAGCTCGCGCTGCTTCGCGGTGTCGACGTGGGCGGTGACGAAGTAGTCCTTGAAGAGGCGCTTGCCCTGGATGCGGCCCTTCAGGTAGACGACCGCGCGGCCGTGCAGCATCACGCGGCCGGCCTCGAGGCGCGTCTGGTCGGTGTCACCCTCGAGCTCGGCGCCCACCTGGCCGATCGCGCCGTCGGCGAGCGCCATCAGGAAGAGCGCGCGGTCGGAGACCTCCACCGGCCAGCGGATGGTCCCCTGGTTGCCCTGCCGATCGAGCGCGCGGATGACGAGCTCGCTCTTGCCGATGGGGAGCTTCACCAGGTGGTGGAAGCTGCCGTCCTGGCCGAGGGTGACCGCGGCGCCGTTCACGGTGACCTGGTTCTCCGGGTGCGTGCGGCCGCGGAGCGCGAGCTCCTGCGCCTTCAGCACCGCGCCCTGCGGCGGCAGGTCGACGCTGAGCTGCGCGGCAGCGACGACGGGCGGCGGCGCGGCGGGGCGCGAGGCCGGCGCGGGCGCGCGCTTGCCGAAGGCGCGCTCGAGCTCGTCCTCGCCGAAGCGGAGCTCGGCCGGGGCGCTGGCCGGGCTCGAGGCTGGCGAGGACACGGCCGGGGCCGCGCGTGAGGCCGGGGCCTCCGCGGCCGCCGCCCTCGTCGCCGGACCGGGAGCCGTGCCAGCAGCGGGCCTCGCCGCCGCGGCTCCCGGCGCGCCCGCTGGCTTCGAGGTAGAGCCCGGCAGCTCTGCCGGCCACGAGGCTGCGCCCGCAGCTGGGGTCTCGTGATCATCGGCCTGGGCGAGGCGCACCTCGACGGTCGGGCCACCTCGCATGCGCAGGCTCAGGGTCCCCGCGGCCGTGCCCGCCCGCGCCCCGCCCGCCGCCACGCGCGTCGGCGCCATCGACTCGAGCCGCGAGGTCGGCACCCGGGTGCGCGGCTTGGTCGGGTGCAGGATCACCGCGCGCCGCCCCGCGGCGTCGCGGAGATCGATGACCAGCGCGGAGCCGAGGTTCACCTTGACCCAGGCCTCGAAGCTCCCGTCCCCCTTCAACGGGAGCTGCTCGCCGTCGACGAGGACGCGCGGGACCTCGCTGGCCGGCAGCACCGGAGGCGGCGGCACCACGTCGAGGTAGAGGCTCTCCTGGCGCACCAGCTTCGGCGCGCGCTCGCCCTTCGGCGTCACCGGCGCGGCCGGGAGCGGGAGCGCACCCACGGTGAGCTCGACGCGCGCGGGGTCGACGCCCGCCTTCTTGAAGAGCGAGGTGAGGCCGTCCTGCACCGAGCGGAGGAGGCCGGCCCAGCGCTCCGAGCCCCAGGTCACCGGCGGCGCGACGCGCACGGTGACGCGGTAGCGCTCGCTCGGCGGGCGCTTGCCGAGGAGGCGCAGCGCGGCCCGGAGCTGGGTTCGCGACGGGAAGGTGACCGCGCCCGTCTTCGCGTCGAAGAGCTGGCGGCTTTGCAGCTTGAGCGAGGAGAAGGCCACGGCCGACGGCGCGCGCAGGACGAGCCGCGCAGACTGGCCCAGGTTCCCCTGCGCGTCCTCGACGGAGAGCTGCGCCAGGTAGGCGCCGCCCGGCTCCACCATCGGCGCGCCGTCGTCGGCGGCGCCGTCCCAGAGGAGCGGGCTCGGCGGCTGGCCGGTGCCGCTCAGCGTGCGCTCTCGCTTGCCCGCGGCCTCGCGCAGGCGCAGCGTCCAGCGGCGCACGATGGTGCCGCCGTGCACCGGCGTCAGCTCGGCGGGCGCGCGCAGGCGCCCGCTCTTGAGCGCGGAGAGCGTGCCGTCCTTGGGCCCCTCGAGCCGCACCGCGAGGAGCGAGGCATCGACCAGGCGCCCGTCGATGGAGAGCGAGGGCGTCCCCAGGTTCCCCACGACCTTCACCTTCTCCAGCGAGTCGTCGTCGAGCGGCTGGGTCGCGCCGCCGATGGCGAGCCAGGTGCTCTTGCCGTCGCCGCGCCGCAGCTCGACCAGCGGCGGGTGCTTCGAGAGCCGGCCGAGGACGCGCACGAAGCGGTGCCGCGCGTCCAGGCCGACCGGGGCGCCGTCGACGGTGGCCTGCGGCTCGGCCGCGCTGGACGCCGCCGGCCCCGCGTGGGTCCAGTCGACGGTGAAGCGCCGGAGCGCCGAGGCGCCGCCCTCGCCGAGGAAGCCGAGCACCTCGAGCTGCGCCTCGTAGAGCGCCCCGCGCGCGAGGATGGGCCGGCCCGCGAGCGCGCCGTCCCAGAGCAGCTGCGCCGGCGGGTGGCCCGTCCCCGAGAAGCGGCGCACCACCTCGCGCTGGCCGGCGCGGAGGCGCCAGACGCTCAGCGTCCAGCCGCGGATCGGGGGGCCCCGCACCGCGAGGTCGAGGACCAGCGCCGGCGCGAGGAGCCCACGCGGGTCGCGTCGGAGCGCGAGCACCCCGGCGCCGGCGCGGGCGGACCGCCGCGCCGCGAGGAGCTCGAGCTCCACGTCGTGGGTCGGCACTGGCCGCCCGTCGACGCTGAGCCGCAGGGCGCGCGCGTCGCCGGCGAGGCTCAGCCCCGGGACCACGAGCTTGCGCGCCGGCGCCCCCTTCGCCGCGGCCTTGACCGGCTTCAGCTCGACCTTCTGCACGGGCACCCAGTTCTCGCGGCAGCTCGCCGCGAAGTTCACCTTCGCCGGGAGGCCGCGCGTGAGCTGGACCACCCGCGAGACGTCCGAGGTGATGCGGCTCCCCGCGGGGAGCGTGTTCGCGTCCACCTTGAGCAGGTGGAGCCCCGGGTTGATGTTGCGCAGGTGGTACTTGCCCGTCTCGTCGGTGACCGCGTAGCTGCCGTTGTCGAGGTAGACGCGGGCGCCGAAGATCCCGCGCTCGCCCTTGCTCTGGCGGCCGTCGCCGTTCAGATCGCAGAAGACCTTGCCGAGGAGCAGGCCCTGGTCGAGATCGGGGTCGGGCGCGACCTCGAGGATCGCCTCGCCGGGGTTGGAGAGGTCGGAGGCGAAGCCGTTGTCGCGGAGGATCGCCCGGTTCGTGTAGAGGCCCTGGCGCGTGTCGAGCCCCACCGCGACCCCGTAGACCAGCCGCACCGACTCGCCGGCGCCGAGCGGGAAGGGGCCGAAGCGCAGCACCTGCGAGGTGGCGCGGGTCGGCTCCAGGGTGGCGACGCAGGCGGCCGACCCGTCGAGATCCTTGCTCGCCTGCTCGGGGCTGACGCAGGCGGCGCCCGAGCGCGGTCGCCGGATCTTGCGGCTCGTCCCGGCGAGGAGCCGGAGCCCGCGCGGGAGCAGGTCCTCGATCCCCGCCTGCGCGCCGGGCAGGAGGAACTCGCGCGTCGAGCGGTTCTCGACGGTGATGGTGTAGGTGACCAGGTCGCCGAGGCTGGCGCGGCGCCGGTCGGCGCGCTTCTCCAGCCGGATCAGCGAGGAGAGCGGATCGAGCGGCAGGTGGTTGTTGAAGATCGCGTCAGCGTCGCTCGCCACCTTGAAGCGCAGGTAGTAGGTGAGCTTCGCCCCCTGCTTCTTCGGATCGGGGAGATCGTCGGGGACCACCTCGTGCTCGGCGCCGGTCACCGCGAACCCCTCGGTGGCCGGGATCAGCGCCGAGGGGAACTGCAACGTGCCCGAGGGCGGCACCACGCGGAGCTGGTAGGCGCGCCCGCGCTGCACGTCGAAGCGGTAGAAGCCCGTCGCGTCGGTGGTCTGGCCCTGCTGCCCGGGGCCGAGGAGCCCGGTCGGGACCAGCGCGCCCGGCGAGGCCGCGTCGGTCTTGTCGTAGTGGAGGAAGACCTGCGCGCCGGCCACCGCGCCGCCGCCCGACGCGTCATAGACGACGCCGCTCGGG
>JAKLHH010000355.1 GCA_022710245.1 Myxococcota bacterium | reverse complement strand
GTTTCAGTCCAGCTGCAATGAAGATCGCCTGCCCCCACTGCCGGGCTGATTTCGCGGTTCCCGACGAGGTCATGCGTCGCGGCGTGGCGAGAGTGGCGTGCGAAAGCTGCTCCTTCTCCTTCGTCATCCGCCTCGGCGATCCTGGCTCCGCCAAGCCCCGCGAGGAGGCGCCGATCGTCATCGAGGGGCTGAAGTCCTCGGGCAAGGCTGCCTTCGCGGCGGGGGAGATCGGCCAGCAGCGGTCGCGCTTCATCGCGGCCGAGACGCGCACCCTGGTGGTGCTCGACCCGGAGCTCCGCGAGGAGATCGAGAAGGTGGGCCCTCTCGAGATCGCGCCCAGCCGTCCCTCGCCGCGAGATCCGACCGAGCCCGACACCGGAGCTACCCCCACCAGGCCCGACCTCCCGTCGGTGGGAGCGGCGTCCCCGGGGAAGGCCACCTCCGACGCGCCTCCCCCGGCGCCGCCCGCGCCGGCTCCGGCCAGCAGCCCGCCCGAGGCGCAGCCCGCGCTCACCTTCGAGGCCGGTCCCGCCGACGAGCCGACCGAGCGGCTGCCCGTGCAGCCGGCCAACGAGCCGACCGAGCGGCTGCCCGTGCAGCCGCCGGCCGGCGAGGGCTTCGAGGCGTTCCGACCGGTGGGCGCGCCCGTCGCGCCTCCGCCAGGGGCCGAGGTGCCGCCGACGCCGAGCCCCGCGCAGCTCGCCGCGGCAGGCCTGATCCCCGTCCCCGTGGCGGCAGCGGCCCCGGCGGCCGCGCCCGTGGCGGTGGCGCCGATGGCCGCGCCGTTCGCTCCGCCGCCGCCGTTCGCGTCGCTGCCGCCCGAGCCGCCCGCCGTGGCGCCGCCGGCCGCGCCGTTCGCGTCGCTGCCGCCCGAGCCGCGCGCGGCGCCGCCGGCTGGCTATGCACCCTCGCCCTTCGCCGGCGGTCCGCCTGCCGCGGCGGCCCAGCCCATGCCCTACCCACCGGCGTACCCTGCGGCAGCGTATCCGCCCGCGGCGTACCCGCCCGCCAGCTATCCGCCGGCTGCGTACGCGCCAGGCTACGGCTACCAGCCTGGCTTCGGCCCCCCCGAGGACGTGGCGATCCCCGAGCCGCGGCCGAGCCGGGCCGGCCGCGTGATCGGCATGATGATGTCGCTCATCGTCGGCCTCAGCGTGCTCTTCTTCCTCTTTCTCCTCGTGCGCAACGACTGGTCGCTCGACTTCGCCAACTTCGGGCGGATGATCGACCGCGCCTTCGGGCGGGCGTCGAAGCAGGTCGGGCGCCAGGAGCTGCGTGGCCTCGACGCGAGCGAGCCGATCGTCGAGCAGGGCAGGCTGGCCAGCGGCGAGGTGGTGGTGACGGCCAAGGGCGCCGTGAAGAACAACGACACGCGCGTCCGGCGCTACGTCTATGTCCGCGCGCGGCTCCGCGACAAGCGCGGGCGCGACGTGCTCACGGCCGAGGTCCCCGCCGGCAACATCTTCAGCCTCGACGAGCTGCGCGGGCTGAGCAAGCGCGATCTCGACGGCCGCATCAACCCTGGCGGGCGCGATGGGCGCAACCAGAAGGTGGAGCCGGGCCAGAGCCTGGCGTACATGGTCGTGCTCGTCGGACCCCCGCCGGACTACTCCGCTGGAAGGTACGACGTGGCTGCCGAGGTGAGCCAGGCAGAGCTGTACGTGCCGGAATGACCCCGTCTGCCGGCGCGCTCGAGCTTGCCCGCAGGCTCGCCGCGCTCCCCGAGCCGGCGATGCGCGAGCACGTCCTCGCCACGCACCTCGCCACCTGCGATCCCGACGACGCGATCCGTGTCCTCGCCGACGTGCACACCTTCGGGCGCCGCGCCGGCCCGCCCTTCAACATCGCCCTGCTCACGCTGGTGGGCGTCCTCAGCGGCGAGCTGCTCGACTACGAGCTGCGAGCCCGGCTCTACTCCGCGGCGAAGGAGGCGGCGCTCGAGGACCTGCAGGCGCTCTTCCTCTCCAGCCGCCCCGAGGAGCTCGCCGCCGGCCGCGACGAGCAGACCCGCGAGCTCACCCTCGGCCACCGCAAGACGATGGCGCGCAGCACCCGGCGGGAGACGCTCGACCGCCTGCTGCGCGATCCGGAGCCGGAGGTGGTCCCCATCCTGCTCCGGAACCCGAGGCTCACCGAGCGTGACGTGGTGCTGCTCGCCGCGCGCCGCCCGGCGCTGGCCGAGGTGCAGCGGGAGATCTTCGGCACGCCGCGCTGGATCGCGCGCTACGCGGTCAAGCGGGGGCTGGTGCTCAACCCCTACACGCCGACGGAGATCAGCCTGCGCCTGCTCGGCTTCCTCAGCGGCCCTGACCTGATGCTGGTCTGCTCCAGCCCGACCCTGCCGGAGCCGGTGCGCGCGGCGGCGGGCCGGCTGGCCGCGCGGGCGGCGCCGAAGGAGTAGGCGCCCCGCCCTACCGCGGCGTGCGCGGCGGCGGGCGGGCGGCGTGCGCGGCGGCGGGTGGCGGAGCAGCGGGTGGCCGTGCTATGAGATCACCGCGGAGCACGCCACCATGACCGGCTTCACCGATCTCTTCGTCATCCTCGTCATCCTGGTCATCGTCTTCGGTGCCACCTGGATGCCGCGGACGGGAGCGGCGATCGGACGGGCGCTGGCCCGATCGCGCGCGCGGCGTGAGCAGGGCAGCCAGCCCCCCGCCGAGGTCTCCGCCAAGGCCGCGCCGCCCACCGCGAAGTGATCGCGCCTCGAGCCACGACCTGGACCCTGACCGCGAGTTGAGCGCCCAAGTTGATCGCGCGCCTCAAGTTGATCGCGCGCCTCAGGGGACCTTCACGCGGACGATGAGCCTGACAGACGCAGAGCTCTCGACCAGCGAGCGCGAGGAGCGCGCGAGGTCGCGACCGAAGCGGGCGTTTCGCGTGCCAGCGCGCGCCAGCGCCCCGGCCCGGCGCTGGCGCGCGAAGACGAGCGCCGCCTTGCCGGCCGCTGCCTCCGCAGTCCTCGCGGCCGATCTGCAAGGCGGCGCGTCCCCGAGGTCGCGACCTCGCGCGCTCCGGAAGCGAGCGGACGTGGACTCCAAGATCGGAAGCGAGCGGACGTGGAACTCCACGATCGGAAGCGAGCGGACGTGGACTCCACGATCGCGCCTCAGGGGACCTTCACGCGAGCGACGACCGGGGCGTGGTCCGCGGCCTTGATCTTCTGCAGCACGGCGTGGGTCTTGGGGACCACCGCCTGGCCGAAGAGCCAGTCGAGCCGCTGCGGGAGGAGACCGACGCCGAGCTGCGTCCAGCTGGTGAAGCCGGGCAGGAGGTCGGTCCAGCCCGCGGCGAGGAGGTCCTGCACCACCTGCTCCGCGTCCGGCGGCAGGTTGCAGGTCGCCACCAGCGGGTTGCAGAGGAAGGTGTTGAGGTCTCCCCCGAGGACCTGCGCCGCGGGCTGGCCAGGCAGCGCCGCGTCGGCGAGGATCTCGGCGCCCTGCTTGGCGCGGCCCGCCCCGCTGTAGTCCCGCGTGCAGAGGTGGGCACTGTACAGTCGCACCCGGCGGGCGCCGATCGCGAGGTCCACGCCGAGGGTCATACGTCCGCCGAAGTCCTGCTTCTCCGCGTAGAAGTCGTGGAGCGGCGTGTGCCGGAGCTGGGTCACGTTGCCGATCGGGTAGCGCGCGAGGACGACGACCCCGTGCTCGCCGCCCTGGTCCGCCTTCAGCCGGCGGTCCCACTCGACGGCGAAGACGTAGTTCAGCTTCTTCACCTGAGCGAGCTGCCGGGCGAGGTTGATGCCGGGCGGGTCGCTCTCCTGGTCGTCGCGCGGCACCTCCTGCAGGAAGATCACGTCCGCGTCGATCAGGTCGGGCACCGAGACGAACGCGCTCTCCACGGCGGCGGCGTGCCTGCCCCACTCGACGTTCCAGGAGACGACCTTCAGCGCCAGCGGGTTCGGGATCTGCGACGGCGTGAGGTCAGAGAAGGTGTCGGCCTCGACGTCGCACGGAGGGTGCACCGGGTCGCCGCCCTTGCTGACGTAGTCCGCGGGGATGGTGCAGAGGTGTCCGGACGGCACGTTCCGCGGCGCGGGCACGAAGCCGGCGGGCCAGGCCGCGTCGGGCGCGCCGAGGTCCGCAGCGAGCGGCTCGCCGCGAGGGCGATCCGCGGCGGCGCGATCGGCGCCACGCGCGTCGACCGCGAGATCGGGCGCTGGCGTGGGAGCATCCACGGCGAGGTCGGGAGCCGGAGAGGCGGGGGGGGAGCTGCACGCGGTGAGCAGCACCAGGAGCACGACGCAGCGACGCATGCGGCGCATGCCGTCAGTCTAGCAGACCTGCCTGGCGAGCGAGCAGAGGTCGGCTACTTGCGCGTGATCTGCCGCAGGTAGTAGCTGGAGCCGCGGCGCGGGTCCATGACCAGGTAGATGATCAGGTTGGTCCCGGCCTTCAGGGGCACCTTGTGGGTGAAGCGGAAGGTCTCGTCGAGCTCGGCGCGGACGCCGTTGATGCTCACCTTCGAGCCAGGGATGGTGACGCCGTTGGTCTCCAGCGCCGCCTCGCCGACCGTGATCCCGTTCGGCGGATAGACGATCTGCAGATCGGGGGTCGCGTTGTCGTAGCGGATGGTCAGCTTCCGCATCCTCGGGGTCCGCTCCGCCGCGACGATGTACCAGATGTACGTGCCCTCGCCGAGCTTGCCGGTCGGGAGCGCGAGCTCGGTCCCGCGCGTGTCCTGCTGGTAGATCGGCTTGGTCAGGCTCTGCTCGCGGAAGAGCTTCATCGTGTACTTGCTGGCGCCGGTGGCGTCCCAGCGGAAGGTGAAGCGCGGGAGGATGTTCTGGTAGAAGACGGTGGTGTTGCCGCCGCTCTCGTGGATGAAGTTCTTCGGCGCCTGCCGGTCCTTCAGCGTGCGGTGCGAGGTGTCCTTGAGCAGCACCAGCTTGCCGTCGGTCCCCTTCTTCGCGGGCACGCCGCCCTCGAGCGGCCGCACGCGCCAGAAGACCGTGCCGCGCGCGACGGGCGGCACGGTCAGCACGTGCCGCTTGATCAGATCGGAGAAGATCGGGTGGTCGAACCCCGGCGAGCGGGAGACCTCGACGACGGCGCCCTCCTTGCCGGCGTTCCAGCGGAAGGTGACCGGGAGCGACGCGTTCGCGGTGAAGACGCGCATCGCGCCGCCGCTCTTCACCTCCATCGGCGCCGGCTGCGGCATGTTGGGTCCGGTGATGGCGCCCCGGCTGAGCACGGCGTCCTGGCCGGCCTCGAGCTCGACCTTGCGGTCCTTGCCCTCGAGGAGCGCGGCGCCGGCGATCACGCTCAGGATCGAGCGACCCTTCTCCTTGCGCACCTTCAGCTCGAGCCGCTTGTAGGCGACCCGCGGGATCACCTTGACCCCGTTCTCCTCGAAGGGCGCCGCCGCCTTGCCGGCGTCGCCGGTGGCGGAGAGCTGGATCTCGTTGCCGGTGTTGGACAGCCGCACGGTGGGCTTGCTGTCGTCGCTGGTCGGGTCCTTCTCCACCCTGACCTGCGCCGGGCCGGTCAGCGTGGTGCCGCCCTTGCCCTTCTCCGGGCCGACCGTCACGACCGCCTTGCCCACCAGCTTGAGCTCGGTGCCCGCCGTGATCTCGATCGCCTCACCCTTGCGGATGGCGGTGAACTTCGTCTCCCCGGGCCGCTTGATCAGCACCTTGCCCCGGCCGGAGGCCTGGAGGAAGAAGACGATCTCCTTCGCCTTCACCTCGCCGGCGTCCGGCCTGGCGGCGCGGGCGTCCGGCGTGCTCCGCGGGATGATCATCTCCTTGGAGACGACCTCCTTGGTGCCCTCGGGCGTGACCACCGTGGCCTTGTCGAGGATCACGGTGACGTCGGGCTTGGCCTTGTCGCCCTTAGAGGTGACCTCCGCCTGCGCGGCGGAGTTCAGCTTGACCTGGTGGCCGCCGACGCCGATGACCAGCTCGGAGCCCGTCACCGACGAGGCGTTGGCGATGAGGGAGCCGACCGGCAGGCTGACCGACAGCTGCTTGGGCATGCTCGAGCGCAGCGCGACCAGCGAGTTCGGCTTGACGGTGAGCGACCCGCCGTTACGGAGCTCGAGGACGGCGTTGCTCGCGGGGCCGGTCTTCAGCTCGGCGCCGACGAGGAGGTACTGCCCCAGCTTGGCCGGGGCGGCCGCCTGCCCCGGGGCCTCGGTGACGGTCACGTCTCCCGTCATCTGGCCCACCCTGGCCACCCAGTCCGCCGGGATCTTGGGCTTCGGCGGGCAGGCGAGCTGCGTCACGAGGAGCAGGGCGAGCGCGCAGAGGGCAGGGCGGAGAGAGGTCACGTTCTCAGGCACCAGGCTGGTGATTGGTTCGCTGGCCGCGACCGGGGTGGGGCCCCTGCCTCCGCCAGCTGTGTCGCTCCCGTGCTATCCGCAGAGTCGCATACTCTGGGGTCAGGAGCAAATGTTGTGCGTGGGCTCGCGCCCGGCTGCGGGGTGCGGGGCCGGGGCCGTGCTCGGGCAGGTTACTTATTGGTCGCGGCAGCTGCCCGCCACCACCCGGCGCGCGGGGCGCCGCTCTACTTGTAGAGGTCCACGTTCAGGATGACCGTGCTGCCCTCGAGGATGCGGATGGTCTTCGTCTGCGTGCGGAAGCCCTTGGCCGAGACGACCACGCGGTACTCGCCTGGCTTCAGGGAGACGCTGAAGCTGCCGTCCGCGTCCACCTGGATGGTGCGATCGATCTCGGGGATCAGCACCGTGGCGCCGCTCGCCTGCTTGCCCGCCACGGACTTGATGGTGCCGCGGAGGGTGCCGGGGGTGATGTTGCTGCGCGGGTTCAGGCGGAACTTCGCCTCGGCGGTCTCGTCCGCCTTGACCTCGACCTCGACGGTCGCCTGATCATAGCCCTCGGCCGCGGCGACCACCGTGTGCTTGCCCGGCGTCAGCTTGTAGCTCTTGAAGGCGCCGTCGCTCGGGTTGACGGCGAGGCTGGAGGCCTCCTCGCCCTGCACCGTGACGCGGGCGTTCCAGATCGGCTTGTCCGTGCGCGAGTCGAGGACGCTGCCCCCGATCAGGCCCGTCTTCGGCGCCACCGTCGGCGGCGGGGTCGCGGTATCACCCTCCTTGACCACCACCTTCTCGGGCTGCGCCAGCGGGTCGAAGCGGTAGCTGAGCTGCAGGAGGAGGTTCCAGCGCGGGATGACGTAGGCGTACTTGCCCGAGGTCGCCGCCACCGTCGGGGTGCCGTCACCGACGCCGGTCACGCCCACGTCGAGCGCGGCCAGGAGCTGCAGGCCCTTCTTCTTGGTCGGCCAGACGCGGGCGCCGACCGAGACGGTCCCGGGGCTGGAGCCGAAGCCGGGCGCGCCGTCGCCGACGAAGGGCTCCAGCGAGAGCTCGACGAAGGGGCCCACGTAGGAGGTCATGTACTCGAT
>JAKLHH010000354.1 GCA_022710245.1 Myxococcota bacterium | reverse complement strand
GCCGGAAAGAAGGCTCACCCTCTCGACGCCGCCCGCGTCGCCGAGCTCCAGAAGTTCATCGAGCGGGGCATGCAGCAGACCGGCACGCCGGGGGTCGCCATCGGCCTCCTGCAAGGAGGCAAGGTGGTCTTCGCGGGTGGCTTCGGGCTGCGCGAGCTCGGCGGCAAGCAGAAGGTCACCGCCGACACGCTCTTCATGATCGCCTCCAACACCAAGGCGCTGACCACGCTGATGCTGGCCAAGCTGGTCGACGAGCAGAAGCTCACCTGGGAGACCCCGGTGACCACGCTGCTCCCCTCGTTCAAGCTCGGCGACGCTGCCACCACCCAGCAGGTCAAGGTCAAGCACCTGATCTGCGCCTGCACCGGGCTCCCGCGCCAGGACCTCGAGTGGCTCTTCGAGTTCAAGGGGCTGACGCCCGCCGGCGCGCTCGCCGTGCTGGCGACCATGCAGCCGACCAGCAAGTTCGGGGAGATGTTCCAGTACTCGAATCCGCTCGCCGGCGCCGGTGGCTACGTGGGCGGGCACGTGGCGTTCCCCCGCCTCGAGCTCGGCGCGGCGTACGACCGCGCCATGCAGACCCGCGTCTTCGGCCCTCTCAGGATGAAGACGACCACCTTCAACTTCGCGGCCGCGCTGCGCGGGAACCACGCGATGCCGCACTCGGCGGACCTCGAGGGCAAGCCGGCGCGAGCGCTGATGGAGATCAACCACGCGGTGATCCCGGTCCGGCCAGCCGGCGCCGCCTGGAGCAGCGTGCGCGACGTGCTGGCCTACGTCGCCATGGAGCTCGCCGAGGGCTCGCTGCCGGGGGGCAAGCGCTACATCTCCGGCGAGGCGCTCCTCGCGCGCCGCGCCCCGCAGGTCTCGATCGGCAAGGACGAGACCTACGGCATGGGGCTGGTGGTCGACCGCGCCTACGGGACGCCCGTCGTCCACCACGGCGGTGACATGATCGGGTTCCACAGCGACATGATGTGGCTGCCCGAGCACGGCGTGGGCGCGGTGATCCTGACCAACAGCGACCCGGGCTCGATCATCCGCAGCACCTTCCGGCGCAAGCTCCTCGAGGTGCTCTTCGACGGGCGCGCCGAGGCCGACGCGCAGGTCGCCGCCAGCGCGAAGACCTTCTTCGCGCGCCTCGCCGCCGAGCGCAAGCTCCTCACCGTGCCGGCCGAACCCGTCGCGGCGGGAAAGCTCGCCCGACGCTACCGCAACGCCGCGCTCGGCGAGATCGCGGTGAGCCAGAAGCAGGGCGCCACCATCTTCGACTTCGGCGAGTGGAAGAGCGAGATCGCCTCCCGCAGGAACCCCGACGGCACGATCTCCTTCCTCACCACCGCGCCCGGCATGATCGGCGAGGAGTTCGTGGTCGGCCGCGGGCCGAAGCGCACGCTGACCGTGCGGGACGCCCAGCACGAGTACGTCTTCACCGAGCTCTGAGCGCCACGGCGCTGCCCGGGTCTACTTGGCGCAGCCTGGGTCGTCGCAGCGCGCGGCCTTCACGCCGTCCCCGCCTGCCCTCTGACGCGTCTCCTGAGGATGACGCTCAGCACGGCACACGCCACGGCCAGCACCTCCACCGGCAGGATCGAGAGCGCCAGCACGCCGATCGGTGCGGCGCTTCCGAGCGCCACGGACACGAGGGGGTAGAGCACGCCGACCGCGATCGAGCTGACCAGCAGCGCAGACGCAAGGCCCGGCGAGGCGCCTCGCTGCAGCTTCACCAGCCCGATCACGCCCAGCGTGAGGAGCAGGACGCCGCAGAGAACACCGACGGGCCAGATGACGACCACGAAGATCAGCCCGCCCATGCTGTTGGCGTTCGCCGGGGGCGCGGTCAGCAGGAGGCCGGCCAGCAGCACCGCCGCCAGCAGCTGTCGCATGACTCCGCCGCCTTGCCTCGAGGCCGGTGCCATCCTCAGGCGGCCAGCGGCGCTAGCGCCCATGGCAGCAGCCCTGGTGTCCGCCGGGACCGCAGGGTGGTGTGTCGCACCGCTCCTCGCGGCCGCAGCAGGTGAGACCCGCCGCGCGCGCGTGAGTGTTGCGATAGGCCGCCGGCGCGGTCAGACAGCGCTCCATGGCCCCACCGCAAGCCGGGCAGCGCGCCGACTCCACCTCGGAGAGGCCGAGGAGGAGCTCCTGCCGTGATCGGCAGGCCGGACAGAAGAACTCATAGAGCGGCATGCTCGCCTCCGTGGGCCGCGGGGCGCAGCGCGAGGGGCCGTGGCCTCGCGCCCCGTGGCTGGCTCACCGGCCCTGCGCTTCCCCTGCGCGCGTGGCGCTCAGGTGCGCCGCGGGCCTCTCGTGGCGGACCGCCTGGACCTGGGCGACGATGGAGAGCGCGATCTCGAAGGGGGTGTCGCCGCCGATGTCGAGGCCGATCGGGGTGTGCACGCCCTCCAGCGCGGCCCGCGGCACCCCGCCCTCCTCGAGCCGTGCCAGGATGGCGCCGACCTTGGTGCGGCTTCCGATCATCCCGACGTACCGCCCCGAGAAGGTGTGGCGCCCGGGCTCGAGGTTCCGGGGCTGCAGCAGGGCCTGGAGGACGTCGTGATCGTGCGCGTGGCCGTGGGTGAGCACGAAGCAGTACGTCGAGCCGTCCACGCGGGCCGAGGCCGCGAGCTCCACGTAGTCGCCGGTCCTGATCGTGGTCCCGGGTGGATACTTCTCGGGCGTCGCATAGTCGGCCCGGTCATCGAGGACCTCGACGGAGAACCCGAGCTTCGACAGCAAGGGGGCCATGCTCTGCGCGATGTGCCCCCCGCCGAAGAGGAGCGCGCGCGGCTGACTCTCGAACAGCTCGAGGTAGACCGTCGATGAGCCTCCGCAGATCATGGAGGTCTGGTGAGAGCCGGAGCGCTCTGCTGCTTGCGGTGAGAGCGCGAAGACGCGCGATCGCGTCCCGGTGCGGCTGGCGATCATCTCGCGAGCGGCCTCGATGGTGGCGCGCTCGAGGTCGCCGCCTCCGACGGTCCCCTGGCTCGAGCCGTCCGCGAAGACCACCATCTTGAAGCCCGGCTTCCCTGGGGAAGCCCCCTCGACCTCCGTGACGATGCAGAGGACGAGCGGCCTCGACAGGCTCTCCAGCTTGGCCAGCAGCGACACGGAGCACCTCCGATCGAAGCTACTACCGCGGTTGGGCCGCTCGCTGCAAGCGACACCTCCTGAAGCCCTGGTGGCGGCCAGCCGCGCTCGCCCGAGGCAGCCGCAGGCGACCCTGCACCGCTGCTCCGAACCTGCCGCGCGCTCCTGGCGACCGGCTGCCGAGCGACCAGCGGCCCGGGTCTACTTGCCGCAGGTGCGGTCGTCGAGGAACACTCCCACGTCGCCCGTCTCGGGGCTCGCCGCGACGAGGTCCAGGGAGCCGTCGCCGTCGAGATCGCCGGCGGCGGTCATCACCAGCTCCTCAACTCCGATCCCGCTGCTCGTGAACGGGAGACTCTGAGCCACGGTGAACCCGCCGTCGCTGCTCCCCTGCAGCACCGTGAGGAGGCCTCCCCCTTGCTGCCGGACCAGCAGGTCGAGCCTGCCGTCACCGTCGAGATCTTGGGCCATCACCCAGGCGGGCGCGGGCCCCACGGCGAGCTGCCGCCGGGAGGCCACCCCGCCCGCGCCGTCGCCGAGGAGCAGCTCGACCTGGCCGGCCCCCTCCTCGGCCACGGCCAGGTCGAGCTTCCCGTCGCGGTCGAAGTCCCCCACCGCGAGCCCGCAAGCGCCGTCCTTCACCGTCACGGTGCTCGGCGTCCAGGTCATCGGGGTCTTGCCCTGGAGCAGCACCGTCACTGCGTCGTCACAGCCCGCGCCCACCACGTCCGGATGGCCATCGCCGTTGAGGTCGAGCACCCGCACGCTGTAGTAGTTGCGGTCGTTGATCAGCGCGCTCGCGGTGGCGAACGCCCCTCCACCCTGACCGAGCACCGCGCTGATGCGGTCGTTCTCGCCGCCGACGACCAGATCGAGGTGTCCATCGCCGTTGAGGTCAGCGACCGCCAGCGTGACCGGGGTGGACGTGCCAGGGATCGACTGGGCGGCGCCGAAGCCCCCGCCACCCTTGCCAGGATAGAGCTTCACGCCGCTGTTCCAGCTCGCCACCAGCAGATCGAGCTGGCCGTCCCCCGTGACGTCGGCGACGACGAGGTCCCGCGCATCCCACTCGACCGCGTACGCCGTCGCGCTCGCGAAGCTGCCGTCCCCGAGCCCCAGCCGGACGGCGATCGCCCCGGCGTGGCTGTCCCCCACGACGAGGTCGAGGCGGCCGTCCTTGTCGAGGTCCGCCAGCGCCACCGAGACCGGACGCAGCCCGGCGCAGAGCTCGCCGCTGCAAGGCACCAGGTCGACTCGCGGCTTGAAGCAGAGGGGCAGCCACCCGCGCCCGTCGTGCACGGAGGCATCGCGCGCGTCGCCCTTGATGCCCGCCTCGACAGCACCCAGCTCCCGCGGTGGCCCGGTCTCCCGGGCGCCGCCGCCTGCCCACGCGCCACCGCCGAAGCCGCCCCGGACGCAGGCAGCGCTCGAGACCACGAGGGACAGCAGCAGCAGCAGGGAGTGACGCGGCACCTCCTCAAGTATGCCAGATGTGCGCCCCGAGGACGCCGCTGCCTTGCCGCCCGCGGGGAACAATCATAGAGTCCCCGCATGTCATCGAACGAGTCGTGGCTGCTGAGCCTGCGCGCGAAGGCCCTCGAGTTCTGCCAGACGGTGGCGCTCATCGACGCCCCGCCCGAGGTCCGCCCCTGGAACACCAACCAGGTGCTATGGTCCGGCGCCCGCGCGCCGGACCCCGTGAACCCCGTCTTCGCCTACCACCTGCTGGGGCCCGACCAGCGACAGGTAGCCATCCTCGGCCCCGAGAGCCGCGCCTGCTTCTCTCAGTTCGTCGAGCTCTTCGCGCAGGAGCAGGTGCTCAGCAGCTGCTACGGCGAGAGCTTCCTGCGCGACATGCTGGTCGGCCTGCTGCAGATGTCCCTGCCCGGCGCGCCGCTCACCCTGCTCCCGAGCCCTTACTGGAAGCGCTACGTCACGCCCGCTGTCACCCAGCTCCGCGCGGGCTCGCCGGAGCGCTACGCCGAGGCGGTGGTGACCGCGATCCGGGCGCTCCCCGCGCCGCACCCGCAGACCGTCGTCGTGCTGCCGCTCGCCGGCGTGCACCTGCTCGCGCCCGCGACCCTCGCGGGGATCACGCTGATCCCCGACGCGGCCTGCACCTCCGACGCCGACCTCGCCCCCTGCGGCATGTTCCTGCACCGCCTGAAGGAGCTACGCAGCCGGGCCGACGGACAGCCGCTGGTCTTCGCCAAGCTCGCCGTGCAGGCGGAGCCCGGCCTCGCCGTGCAGCGCGCGGTGGCCCGCACCGAGCAGGTCTGCCGCATGCTGCGCCTGCTGCCGAACCCGGGGCTCGCCGACGGCCCGCTCGCTGATCCGCCGCGCATCGACCTCGACGCCTCGGACTCGGCGGCCTTCTACATCGCCGAGAAGTCCGTCGGCACGCACCCGATCCCCGTGCGGCGCGCGACCAGCGAACCGCAGGGGCGCCTCGGCAACTGGCGCGTGCAGCCTCGCCTGGAGACGCCGGCCTGGCAGCGGCTGGCGCGGCTGATCGAGGAGGGGGCCCGGAGCGACCTCGACGCGCGCCTGCTCACCGGCCTCCGCCACCTCGGTGAGGCCACCGCGGACTTCAGCGCGGCGGCCGCCGTGGTGGGCTCGCTCACCGCGGTGCGCGGCATGATCGGCGCGCCCGAGGGCGGCGAGACCTCGGCCCTCGCCGACGCGGTGGCGCGGCTGGCGCGCTCGACCGGCACCGGCCCCGCTGCCTCACCCCGGAGCGTCCCGCCGGGACGTGAGGACCAGGGCCCCGAGGTGCGCGCGCGCTTCGCCGCGGTCGCCTCGCTCGGCGAGCAGCTCGCCCACGACCTGGAGTGCACCGTCACGCCGGAGCTCCGCGCCGACGCGGTCTGGCTGGCCTTCGGGGTGCTCGAGGCGCTGCTCGAGCGACCCGAGCTCCGCGGCTACCGGGACCTGCAGGCGCTCCTGGCCAGCCCGACGTGACGCGCGCCTGGTGGCGAGGGAGCGGCGCGGGCTCGCGCGGCGAGGCAGACTAGCCAGGAAGCAGAGGTCACGGAGAGAGCAGTGATGCAAGCGATCCAGTACCCGACCACGGTCCAGGCGATGACCCAGCACCTCCTCGAGCGGCTGCGCGACGTGGTCCCCGAGGTGGAGCTCCGCCTGAAGGCCGAGCTCGCCGTCGAGGTGAACCGCCTGAAGCGCGAGAAGCGCGCGGTCCTCCTCGGCCACAACTACATGGAGCCAGCGCTCTACCACTCGGTGCCGGACTTCACCGGCGACTCCCTCCAGCTGAGCCGCATCGCCGCCGAGTCGCAGGCCGAGATCATCGTCTTCTGCGGCGTGCGCTTCATGGCGGAGACCGCCAAGATCCTGAACCCCACGCGCAAGGTGCTGCTGCCGTCGCCGAAGGGAGGCTGCTCGCTGGCCGAGGCGATCACCGCCGAGGACGTGCGCGCGCTCCGCGCCCGCTACCCCGGGGTGCCCGTCGTCAGCTACGTCAACACCTACGCCGACGTGAAGGCCGAGAGCGACTACTGCTGCACCTCCGGCAACGCCGACGCCGTGGTGCGCCACCTGCAAGCCCAGGGGCACCGGCGCGTGATCTTCCTCCCCGACGAGTACCTGGCCAGCAACGTGGCGCGCGAGACGGGGCTGGAGATCATCGTCGCCGGCAGAGGGGACGTGGCGGGCGAGCCGCGCGAGGCCGTGATGATCGGCTGGCGCGGCCGCTGCGAGGTGCACGAGCGCTTCACGGTGGAGGACATCGCGGCGGTGCGCAAGCAGTTCCCCGACGTGCTGGTGCTGGCGCACCCGGAGTGCAGCCCCGAGGTGGTCGCGGCGTCGGACTTCTCGGGGAGCACGACGGCGATGATCCGCTACGTGGAGCAGCTGCAGCGCGGGCGCTACCTCCTCCTCACCGAGTGCAGCATGGGCGACAACATCGCGGCGAAGAACCCGGACCGCGAGATGGTCCGGCTCTGCAGCATCCGCTGCCCGCACATGAACGAGATCACCCTCGAGCAGACCGTCGAGTCGCTGCGACAGGAGCGCTACGTCGTCGACGTCCCCGCCGAGCTTCGCGAGCGGGCCCGCGCGGCGCTCGACCGGATGATCGGCATCGGCTGAATCATTCGAAGACCTTCTCCTCGACGTCCTCGGCGTGCTCGGCGTCGAGCTCGGGGTCTCGCTCGGCCGGCCCGTCCTTCAGCTGACGCGCGTACTCCTTGCTCCACTCGCTCTCGACGATCAGGCTCATGATCTCGTTGGTGCCGGTCCAGATCGAGGCGAGGCCGAGG
>JAKLHH010000353.1 GCA_022710245.1 Myxococcota bacterium | reverse complement strand
GGAAGAGGACCGCCGCCGCATCGCGCGCGAGCTCCACGACGGCGCAGGGCAGGCCATCACCGCGGCCCGCCTCGAGCTCCTCGCGCTCCGCGCCGCCGGCGGCGCGCCCGAGCAGCTGGGCCGCATCGCCGAGCGCCTCGACGAGGCGCTCGAGGAGGTGCGCCGCTCGACCAGCGCGCTGGCGCCACCCGCGCTCGCCGAGCTTGGCCTCGCCGGCGCGCTGGAGCGCCACTGCGAGGCGTTCGGGGACGCCACCGGCCTCGAGGTGAGCTGCGAGCTCGCCGCCGGGCTCCCGGCGATCCGCCCCGAGCTGGAGACGGCCTGCTATCGCATCGTCCAGGAGGCGCTCACCAACGTGGCCAGGCACGCGGGCGCGGCGCGCGTGCGCGTCGAGCTGCGGCCGGAGGGCGGGCGCGCGCTGCGGCTGGAGATCAGCGATGACGGGAGCGGCCTCGAGGGCGAGCAGCGCGGCGGCCACGGCCTCGACGGGATCCGCGAGCGCGCGGCGCTCCTCGGCGGAGAGGTCCAGCTCCGCTCCCCCGCGAGCGGCGGCCTCACCTTGCTCGTCACCTTCCCGCTCCTCGAAGCGGGGGAGGAGGGCCTGTCATGATCCGGGTGGTTATCGCTGACGATCACGCGGTGGTCCTCGCCGGGCTCCGCGCGGTGCTGCGGGCGGCCGGGGACCTCGAAGTCGTCGCCGAGGCCGCGGACGGTCGCGCCGCGATCGACGCGGTGGTGCGCGAGCGCCCCGACCTGCTGCTCCTCGACCTCTCGATGCCGGGCCTCAACGGGGTCGAGGCCCTCCGCCGCGTGCGCGAGCTCGCGCCCGCCACGCGGGTCGTGGTGCTCTCCATGCACGCCGCGCCCGAGTACGTCCGCCCGGCGCTCCGGGCCGGCGCCGCGGGCTACCTGGTCAAGGGCCCGGGCCTCGAGGACCTGGTGCGCGCGCTCCGCGCGGTGGCGGCCGGCGAGCGCTTCCTCGGCCCCGAGGCGAGGCGGGTGGTCGAGGCCGACGCGCTCGACGGCGGCGCGGCGCGCCCGGTCGATGACCTCGAGCGGCTGACCGCCCGCGAGCGCGAGGTGCTGCAGCTCGTGGCCGAGGGGCTCACCAACCGTGAGATCGCCGAGCGCCTCGGCGTCGCGCCGAAGACCGTCGACACCCACCGCACCCGCCTGATGCAGAAGCTCGACCTCCACGACACCGCCGCGCTGACCCGCTACGCGCTCCGCCGCGGGCTCATCTCCGACGAGTAGGGATCAGGGCGTGAGCCGTCGCAGCGCGGCCCGAGCGAGGGCATCGAGGCTGTCGACCTGCTCGACGCCGAGGCGCGCGCAGACCACGTCCACGTTGCCCTTGCGCCAGAAGCCCTCGGGGCAACAGACGATGAGCTTGCCGCTCCGCGCGAGGAGCCCGAGCTCGAGGAGCGTGATCGGCGCCTGCGTGCTCGGCGCGAAGTACATCACCACCAGCGTGGCGAGCTCCTGCGCCGCCAGCTCCCACTCGACCTGCTCGCGAAAGGTCGGGTTGGCGATCGATTGCACCCAGCTCGCGTCCCAGGCGGGGCGGCGTGGGTTCAGGATCACCACGTCGAAGGAGCGCAGCGCCTCGATCAGCGCCTCCTGCCAGGGCTCGGCGTTGCCCATCGCGATCGAGCCGGCGAGGAAGATCGACCGCTCTTCAGTCGCGAGAAGGAGCGGGTCAGGTGGAACGATCACGCGCATCGGGTCGCAGCATAGCGGTGGTCCGGGCCGGCTGCAACGTCGCCCCGGCCCGGCGACGCGGGCTCAGATCGGAGGCGCGGTCGCTCAGCGCGTGCGGGCCGGCGGGAGCGGCGCCGGCACGCGGGCGATCAGCCGCGAGGGCGCTGGTGAGGGCGAGAACGAGCGCTCAGGGCTGGACGCTGAGCGCGGTGATGGCGTTGCCCGGAGTGATCGCCTCGAGCTTGCTCACCGCCGGCGCGGCGAGCCCCGCGTCGAGGGTGTAGAGCGTCTTGCTCGCGGCGACGTAGAGCTCGGTGCGCCGCCCGAAGCTGAGCGCGGCGGGCGCCTCGGGCAGGGTCACCGCGGCGAGCGCGATCAGGTCGTTGGTGCTGGGGCTGAAGGCGAGGAGCAGGAGCTGGCTCTTGGCCTTCTCGGCGGCGGCGAAGAGCTCCACCGCCTGCCCGCTCACCGTGGCCGGCGCGCGGTCGAGCCCGATCGGCTGCGCGGTGAAGGCGGCCTTCTCGAAGGTCCACTTGAGCGAGCTCACCCTGGCCGGCGAGGCGCCGAGGTAGAGGCCGTAGACGACCTCGCTGTCGGCGACGACCGCCTGCTTGCCGTCGGCGGAGAGCGCGACGCTGGTCGCCCCCGGCGTGCTGTCGAGCACGGTCTGCCGGCCGGGGGTCAGCGCGGAGGCGCCGATCGCGACCTCGGTCAGGCAGTCGGCGTCGGCGGTCCCGTCGCTGGTGGTGTCGCAGGCGGAGAGCACCACCGCGAGGTCGCCGGCGCTGCTCGTCGCCACGGCCCGCGCGCCCTTGAAGGGGGTCGCGGTCTGCGTCGTCTGCTGGCCCTTGGCGAAGCGGAAGAGGATCAGCGACTGATCGGTGGCGACCAGGGCGCCCCCGGAGATGGCGGCGAGCGCGAGCACGCCGGTCTGCTGGATCCCGGCGGTGACGTCCTTGACCTCGGGGCCGAGCCCGAGCAGCCGCACCTGGTCGCTGGCGGCGAGCGCGGCCTCGCCGCCGGCGTTGCTGATCGCCAGCCGGCCGCCGGCCGTGCCCACCGACTGCGAGCTCTTGCCCAGCGTCGCCGGCGCGAGCGGCCAGCTCTCGAGCGTGCCCTTCTCGTCGAGGGTGAGGAGCAGGCGGTTGACGTGGAGCGTGACCTCGTAGAGCGAGCCGTCGCCGCTCCGGCCGAGCTGGGCGGTGGCGCTCCCGGCGGCGATCCCGGGCGGCAGGCTGAAGCTGAGCAGCCGGTCGCTCTTCTTGTCGAGCTTGAGGTCGGCGCCCTTGAAGCTGGTGTTGTCGGCCGCGCGCAGCGTCAGCTCGCCGTTGAAGGCCTTCTCGCCCTGCGTCAGCTCGAGGGTGATCGTCTCGCCGATGACGCGATCGAGCGCGCCCTTGACCTCGAGGGACTTCTCGCCGCAGCCGCCGCCCAGCGCGAGCGCCAGCCCGAGCACGACGATCCTCGAAGCCGAGCCAGTCCTCGAAGCCGAGCCAGTCCTCGAAGCCGAGCCAGTCCTCGAAGCCGAGCCAATCATCGAAGCCGAGCCAATCATCGGACCTCGATCACCGGGCGAGCCGGTCCCGTCAGCGGCAGCACGATGGCGAGCGTGATGCCCGCCACGCCGACGCCCATCAGCGTCCAGAACCACCAGGTGCGGGTCACGGGTCGCGGCAGCACGCAGCGCCCGTTCTTGCAGCGCTCGTTCATGAAGCACTGGCTGTCGAGGGTGCAGGCGCGCTCGCTGGAGACGGTGGGATCGCCCTTCGGCCGCTCCGGCGGCTGCGCCACCTCGAGCTTCACCCCGAGGAGGTCGGCGACGGTCTGCTCGGGCTGGCCGCTGAAGGTGGCCTTGCGGTTCCGGTCCCAGCGCCCCTCCTTGGCCCAGTGCAGGTGCACCGTGCAGCGCGCCGGGGTGCAGCCCTTGCCCGGGTTGAGCAGGACCAGCTCGTCGGCGCCCAGGTCGAGGAGCACCTGGCTGACGGCGGTGCCCGGCTCCTGCGCCTTGCCCTCCTCGCGCAGCTTGGCGTTGACCTCGTTCTCCGGCGCCTCGTCGCGCTGCAGCGTCGGCGCGAGCCGCCGCTCCTCGTGCGCCTTGACGCGCATCCACTTCTGCAGCGGCGCGCAGCCCGGCGCGTAGAAGCGCACCAGGTAGAGCCCGGAGCGCAGGCTGACCTTGCCGGTCGCGGGGCCGTGCAGCTCGCCGTTGAGCCAGACCAGCGCGGGCGGCGTGCTGCCGAGCGCCAGCGTGCCGTGCGCGGGGGCCTCGGCGCGCACCTGCTCGTAGAACTCCTGCACCGTCGGGTTGAAGAGCTTCTTCGACGGCGGGCGGGGATCGAAGAGCATCGCGTCGTTCATCGCCCGGTAGGCGAGCTTGCTCTCGCCCTGCAGCTGGGAGGCCGCCGCGAGGAGATGGAGCGCCTGCACGTAGCCGTCGCTCGGCACACCCGCCTTGAGCAGCGCCTTGTACAGCTTGAGCGCCTCCTCGGTCTGGGTCTTGACCTTGTCGTACTCCATCATCTCGAAGGCGGCGTGCGCCTTCTTCAGCAGCTTGGCTGCCTTCGACTCCTGCGCCTTGAGCGCCTTCGGGATCGGCAGCTCCGGGGCCAGGTAGGCGAGCCGCACGGTGCGCTTCTTCGAGCGGGCCAGGCGGAGCATCAGCGCGCGCCCGACGGACGCGGCCGGCACCAGCGCCTCTCCGTCGCCGGTGAGCAGGACGACGACCCGGGTCGGCTCGGCGGCCGCCACCGAGGCGGAGAGAAAGGCAGCGAGGGTGCCGAGGGCGATCCAGCCCTTGGAGGACGCAAAGCGCATGCTTGGCCCTAGAGTACCGCTGCGCACGCGCCGAGGCCAGATCTTGACGCCGCGGTGCGGCACCGGCGAGTTGACGGTCCGCGTCGGCGCCGGTACCGTTGATCCGAGGTGCTCATGCGTCGCTGTCCCTCGCTGGTGCTCGCCGCCCTGGCTCTGCTCCCCTCCGTCGCCCTCGCGCAGGCCGCGATCAAGAGCTTCGGCGCCGTCGTCAAGGAGCAGGAGGTGAGCTACCTCCTCGAGGTCTGCGACAACGGCTCGAGCCTCGCCGAGCTCTTCCACAACCTCGGCTCGGCGCCGGTGGCCGCCACCAAGCCCGACCAGACCCAGACCATCAGCAGCGGCGGCGGCTGCCCGACCTCGACGGTGGTCTGGAGCAACGCGCCGATCGGGCTCTACCAGAGCTACGCGCGGGTGGAGGCGTCGGTCGCCGGCCCGCTGGAGGTCTGCGTCGGCCCCGACCTCTATATCAAGAGCTGGGACGTGCAGACGCAGGGCGCCTCGGTGACCTACAAGGCCACGGTCTGCAACAAGGGGAGCATGGCGGGCAAGAAGTTCCGCGTCGGCTTCTGGCACGATCGCGGGAGCGCGCCGCCGGGCGTCGAGATGGGCGACATCTTCAAGTCCATCGCCACCCTCGGGCCGTGGGTCTACAGCCCTCCCGATCCGCCGCCGGGCGGCGCGACCTGCGCCGACGTGCAGGTCGACGGCGGCCTGCGCCCGAACGGCACCTTCAAGGCCTGGTGCCGGGTGGACAGCGGCGAGTTCGTCGAGGAGTGTCGCGAGGGCAACAACACGCCCGATCCGATCGTCTACGTGCTCAACAACCCCGACCTCGAGATCGCCTCTTTCGAGGCCAAGGTCGCGGGCTCCGCGGTGACCTACCTGGTCAAGGTGTGCAACAAGGGCACCGCCTCGGTGAGCAAGTTCTACGTCGACGTCTACTTCAACCGGCCCAAGCAGCCGCCCATGCAGGGCGAGCCAGGCGACCTGGTCAAGGCGGTGGCGAGCCTCGACGCGGGCGCCTGCACGAGCCTCACCTTCGAGCGCGCGAACGCCCCGAAGGGGAGCTTCCTCTCCTACGTGCAGGCCGACCCCGACGACTTCATCAGCGAGCCGAACGAGGCGAACAACCTGAGCAGCCCGCTGACGGTGAAGACCGAGGAGGGCGCCACCACGGGGTGCGTCGACCAGGACAAGGACAGCACCAGCGTCGGGCCCGACTGCCAGGGGCCGCTCGACTGCGACGACAGCGACCCGGCGGTGCACCCCGGCGCGCAGGAGGTCTGCGGCGACAAGCTCGACAACAACTGCAACCTCACCGTCGACGATGGCTGTCCGGGCGTCGACTGCGTGGACAAGGACGGTGACGGCTGGGGCGTGGGCAAGGACTGCGTCCTCGCCGACTGCGACGACACCAGCAAGGCGATCTTCCCGGGCGCGGCCGAGGTCTGCGGCGACAACAAGGACGACAACTGCGACAAGATCCCCGACGACGGCTGCCCCGGCCGGCAGTGCGTCGACGAGGACCTCGACGGCTACGGCGCCGGCAAGGGCTGCCCCGGCCAGCAGGACTGCAACGACCACGACTTCTTCGTCGGGCCCGGTGGCAAGGAGGTCTGCGGCGACGGGATCGACAACAACTGCAACGGCTGGACCGACGAGGGCTGCAGCAGCAAGGTGGACACCGACGGCGACGGCTGGTTCGTCGGCGACGTGAAGCCGAAGCAGCCCGACTGCAACGACAGCGACCCGGCGATCTACCCCGGCGCCAAGGAGGTCTGCGGCGACGGCAAGGACGGCAACTGCAACGGCACCGTCGACGACGGCTGCCCGGGCGTCGACTGCGTGGACAAGGACGGCGACGGCTGGCCGAGCGGCAAGGCGTGCAAGATCCAGGACTGCGACGACAATAACCCGGCGGTGCACCCCTGGGCCGAGGAGGTCTGCGGGGACAAGGTCGACAACAACTGCAACGGCACCGTCGACGAGGGCTGCACGGGGGTGGACTGCACGGACAAGGACGGCGACGGCTGGCCGAGCGGCAAGGGCTGCGGGCAGCAGGACTGCGACGACGCCGACCCCTCGCTCAACCCCTGGATGCCCGAGCTCTGCGGCGACGGCAAGGACAACAACTGCGACGGCAGCATCGACGAGGGCTGCCCGCTCTGCGAGGACCAGGACGGCGACGGCTACGGCGTCGGACCGCGCTGCAGCAACTGGGACAACGACGACACCGACCCGAAGAGCCACCCCGGCGCGACCGAGCTCTGCGACGGCAAGGACAACGACGGCAACGGCAAGGTGGACGACAGCTGCGTGGACGAGGGCGGGGGCTGCGGCTGTGGCGTCAGCGCCACGCCGGGCGCGGGGCTGGGCGGCGCGCTGCTGCTGCTGCTCGCCGTCCTCGTCGCCGCGCGCCGGCGCGGACCTCGCCAGGGACGGTAGCGCGCGGTAGCTCGGCTGCTAGCCAGCAGCTACCGGGGTAGTCGCCGCCCTCCGGCATTCGAACCCGGGTCGAGCTCGTAACGCGTTGAAGCGAAAGAGTCGGCTGCAGGGCACGTGCCTTGCTCCTGCTCACCGCGTGACCCCCAGAGCCACCATCGGCCTGCTGCTCCTCGCGGCGCTGCTCCCGCGGCCGCTCCTCGCGGCCCCGGCGCTGTCCGCTGCTCCCGCGGCCCGGGGCAAGGTCACCCAGAAGGACGTGCGCGAGCGCCTCGGCCGCGTCGAGCCGCTGCTCCTGCCGGCCTTCCGCGCCCTGAAGAGCTCCTACGCGCCCTACTCGGGCGTCCACATGGGGTGCGCCCTGCAGCTCGACGCGGGCGGCGAGCGGGCGAAGGTCTTCCGCG
>JAKLHH010000352.1 GCA_022710245.1 Myxococcota bacterium | reverse complement strand
CTCCGCCGCTCGCCAGCCCCTGCCACGCGCACGCCCTCCCCCGACGAGCCTGCCGGCGCGCGAACGCTCCGCCTCGAGCCAGCTCCTCCCACGCGCACGATCTCCCCCGAGGAGCCTCCCGGCGCGCGCACCATCCGCCTCGAGGCGCAGGGCGAGGAGCTCGAGGGCGAGGAGGAGGCGCCCTTCGACGAGGACTGGGACCCCGACACCGCTCGCATGCTGCGCTCGCTCTTCGTCGAGGAGGCCCACGATCACCTCGACGCCATCGCGGCCGCGCTGCTGCGGCTCGAGGCTGGCGGCGGCGGCGGCGCGGCCGAGGTCGGCGAGATGCTGCGCAAGGCGCACACGCTGAAGGGCTCGGCCTCGACGGTGGGGCTGCCCGCGGTCAGCGAGGCGGCCCACCAGCTGGAGGAGCAGCTGGTCGCCATCCGCGAGGGCCACGTCTCGGGCGCCGAGCGCGTCGATCGCCTGCTCGCCGCGGTCGACGCGCTGCGCGCGATCGTCGACACGCAGACGCCGGAGGGGGCCCTGCGCCACCTGGAGCGCTTCACCCGCGCGCTCGCCGGCCAGCTCCAGCGCGAGGGCTCGGGCGAGTCCGCTCTCTCCCGCGAGGGCTCGGGCGAGTCCGCGCTCTCCCGCGAGGGCTCGGGCGAGTCCGCGCTCTCCCGCGAGGGCTCGGGCGAGTCCGCGCTCTCCCGCGAGGGCGCCGGCCGGCTCTCCCGCGAGGGCGCCGGCCGGCTCTCCCGCGAGGGCTCGGACGCGGGCCGGGAGGCGCTCCCGCGCGGGCCCGACGCCGTGCACCGCGAGGGCCTCGGCCAGGGCGGCTCCGGCGAGACGCTCGCCGAGGGCGCGCTCCCCCGCCCAGCCGCCCGCCCGGGGGCCGGCGACGGGCCGCTCCTCACGCGCGACGCCGGCGATCGCCGCGGCAGCGACCGGCGCGCGCTCGATCGGCGCCTGGAGGACCAGCGCGTCCGCGTCGACGTCCATCGCCTGGACCGGCTGATGAACGCGGTCGGCGAGCTGGTCATCGACCGCACCCGCATCGAGCGCCGCGTCGAGGAGCTGAAGGGGCTCGCGCGCGATCTCGGGATCAGCCGCCAGGCGCTGCGCGCCGCGCTCACCGACCTGCGCGGCCAGAGCGGCGAGGCGGTGACGCGCCTGCGCGAGGTCGACGTGGAGGTGGCCGACTCGGTCTCCAACCTGGAGCGCGCCACCGCCGAGCTCCTGGAGGACTCGGAGGCGCTGCGGCGGACCACCCACGCCCTGCAGGAGCTCCTCTCGCAGGTGCGCATGATCCCGATCCACTGGCTGCACGCGCGGCTGCAGCGCCCGCTGCGCGGCATGGCGCGCAGCCAGGGCAAGCAGGTCGAGCTGATCATGGCCGACGAGTCGAGCGAGATGGACCGCTCGATCGCCGAGCAGATCACCGACTCGCTGCTGCAGCTGATCCGCAACGCGGTCGCCCACGGGATCGAGCGGCCGGAGGCGCGCGTCAGCGCCGGCAAGTCGCCGGTCGGCCACGTCCGCATCATGGCCCGCCACCAGGGCGACTTCGTCTTCCTCGAGGTGGAGGACGACGGCGACGGCGTCGATCCGCAGCGCGTCCGCGAGGTCCTCGCGCAGGCGATGCCCGCCGAGCAGGTCGCCGCGCTCGGCGCCGCGGAGGTCCTCGACCACATCTTCGACGCGGGCTTCTCCACGCGGCCCACCGCGGACCGCCTCGCGGGGCGCGGGGTCGGCCTCGACGTGGTGCGCGAGAACGTGGCGGCGCTCGGCGGCACCATCCAGGTGAGCTCGCGGCCCGGCCACGGCACGCGCTTCACCATGCGCATCCCGATGACCACCGCGATCGCCCAGGCGCTGCTCTTCAAGGTGGGCGAGCAGGTCTACGCGATCCCGGTCGCGCACGTCAGCGAGACCCTCTTCGCCGAGCCAGGCCAGCTGCGCCGGCAGGGCGGCCGGCTGCAGGTCGAGACGCGCGCTGGGTGGATCCCGCTGCTGCACCTGCACCGCCTCCTCGAGGCCGACGTCCCGCTCCCGCTCCGCCAGGTGGAGGAGGGGCGCGAGCGCAGCGACCCCGGCCAGCGCGTGGAGCGCAGCGACCCCGGCCAGCGCGTGGAGCGCAGCGACCCCGGCCAGCGCGCCCAGCGCAGCGACCCCGGGCTCCGCCGTCGGGAGCGCGGCGAGGGCTCCACCTACCAGCCGGTGATCGTGCTGCAGTTCGGCGGGCACCGCTTCGGCATCACCTGCACGCGCGTCGTGGGGCCGAAGGAGATCGTGCTGAAGCGCCTCGGTCGGCTCCTCGCCAGGCTGCCCATCTTCGCCGGCGCGACGATCAGCGGCTCCAGCAAGGTGCAGTTCGTCCTCGACGCGGCCTGCCTGGCCCGCACGGCCCTCGGCGAGCGCACGAGCGCTCCGGCGGGAGCCGCCACGTCCGGGCGCCCGCGCCCCGAGGAGGCGCGCATCCTGCTCGCCGACGACTCCCGCTCCATCCGCGAGGCGGTGAGCCAGATCCTGCGCGAGGCAGGGTTCTCCGTGGACGTGGCCGCCGACGGCTGGGAGGCCTGGGAGCGGCTGCAGCTGCGGGCCTACGACCTGCTCGTCACCGACCTCGAGATGCCCCGCCTGCACGGCTACGAGCTGATCAGCAAGTGCCGGCGCTCCCCCGCGCTGGCCCAGCTGCCGATCGTGGTCCTCACCTCGCGCACCGCCGAGCGGAACCGCCAGAGCGCCCTCGAGCGCGGCGCCAGCGACTTCATCGCCAAGCCGATCAACCGGCGGATCGTGCTGCAGCACGTGCGGTCCCTGCTGGGAGCCCACCCCCGGGGGTGACCGGCTCGAGGCACGCCCGCCGCACGGCGCAGCGACGCGCACTCCGGTCCGCACTGGCCGGATCTGGGGGCAAGAACCGGCTACCGGACCAGTCGATCAGCCAGCTCGGGCACGGCGATCAGAAATGATTCCACGCGTCAGCCGCGGCATACGGATTGCAAAAGTCACGGCCAGACGCCATGACCTCCCAGCAAACCCACAGAATCCTCAGATCCTCCGGGCTGGCGCTGGTGGCGACGGTCCTCGTGATGACGAGCCTTCCGGAGACCTCGGAAGCTCGGCCAGCCATCTCCCAACGGTCCCAGCTCGATCAGCAGTACCTCCGGCGCAAGGTCGGCTGCCAGATCGACCGCGCGCGCCTGCGCCACGGCAGCCGCAGCCAGGAGCGCGACAGCAACCATCAGCCGGCGCCTGTCCTCTCGGACTGGCTGCTGCAGAGCGTGGACGCCAACACCTGCACCGCGCTCAACCGCCTCCTCACCTCCAACGTCCGCGGCCCCGCCACCTTCGACGCCGACGGCACCCTCTGGCGCGAGGACGTGGGCGAGGGCTTCTTCACCTGGATGCTGCGGAACAAGCACTACCCGGCCCAGCGACGCACCATGCTCGAGCACTCGTGGCAGGAGTACAAGGCCGGCCGCCTGGACGGCGAGCGGATGTACGAGCTGATGGCGACGGGGATGGCCGGGATGGAGGAGAAGCACGTCCGCAAGCTGGCCGAGCGCTACTTCGACAAGGAAGCGCGGAGGAGCATCTATCAGCCCATGGCCGCGCTGGTCGGCGCCCTGCGCCAGAGCGGCTTCGCCCCCTGGATCGTCTCCGGCTCGCCCGTCTGGGTGGTGGCCGCGGGCGCCCGTCACTTGGGCATCCCGAGCTCGCAGGTGATCGGGCTCAGCGTCAAGGTGGTCAACGGGCGCCTGACCGACGAGGTGGTGCGGCCTGTTCCCTGGAAGGACGGCAAGGCCCAGCGCATCATGAGCGACATCCGCCAGGTCCCCGTCCTCGCTGCCGGGAACAGCTCTGGCGACGTGCAGATGCTGAAGATCGCCTCCGAGCTGACCATGGTCGTCAACCCGGACCGGGACATCCTCCCCCGCGCGCAGGCCGGCGGGTGGCACATCAACAACTTCGGCAACTCCGATACGCTGGCTCGCTACCTGAGCCCCGAGGAGCTCGCGCGCATCGCCATGCAGCGGACCGCGCGACCCGACGTCGACCTGCTCCCGAACCTGCAGTCGATGACCTACCGCCTCCTCCCGCCGCCCCCGCCGCAAGTAGCCCCGCGCCGCGAGTAGCCCCGCGCCGCGAGTAGCCCCGCGCCGCGAGTAGCCGCCGCGAGTGGCCCCGCCCTTGGCCCGAACCGCTCCGCGTGGCCCGTAGCCGCCCGCAGCCCCGGATTGCCCGCAGCTTCGCAGCCCCCGCGCCCCCGACGCCGCGCGTGGCCCCGAGCCTGCGGCACCGACCGCCCCGCCGCGTGCCACTGCGACCCAACTCGAGTAGCCGGCGTGGCTGGCTGCACGGCTGGCGGATCTGCCAGGATGCTGGCCAGAAGAGCCAGCGATCCCAGCGGCTTCGGCCAGGAGCGGCCGGCACACACCGTGCATGACCCCGTGCCATGCCGCGCCTCCACCCCCTGAAGCTCTCCTCGATCGTGCTCACGATCCTGCTGGTCTGCCCCGCCGCCGGGCGCGCCCAGGTCGAGCGGTTCGCTCGTGGCACGAAGGGCTATGCCCGCGACCAGCAGCGGGTCGCGACGGTGACCAGGGTGAAGTCGCTCGCGGACCTGCTCGCCTCCAGCTCTCCGCTCACCGGCTCGCGCGTCCCGAAGGGCGACGCCTCCTGGCGGAGCTGGGGCGAGGGCGTGAAGCCGTTCAGCGTGGAGATGGGCGGCGGCTGCCAGGTGACCGGCGTTGCCCAGCGCTACGACCTCGGCCCGCTCGGCTCCACGGTGAAGCTGCGCGAGCTCGCGGTGCAGAAGGGCGCCCGGCGCGTCGCGGTCTCGCTCGACGTCCCGGTCCGCCTCGACTACGACACCGCGTTCTACTATGGCGACGGCCGCTCGCCCTCGGTGGTCTGGCACGGCCCCGAGTCGAAGCTCTCGGTGGTGGCCTTCCTCCACGAGCGCGGCCACTCGGCGGACTTCAAGGGGATGAGCGAGGCCGAGCGCGCGAGCTTCATCGACATCTACGATCGCAAGACCAACGAGCAGCCCCTCAGCGACCTGCAGCAGCGCGCCATGGTGGGGTTCGAGCGACGCGCGTGGGCCTCGGCGCTCCGCGACCTGCGGAGCCTCAAGCGTCAGGGGGTGGATCTCCTCGGGGACGTCTCCCGCAAGGAGCTGATGGACACGATCTACTCCTGCCTGAAGGGCTACTACGACTATCAGGGCAAGAAGCCAGCCAGCCCTCGATAGCCTGGTCACCTCGACGACGGACGAAGCTGAGCTGCTACGACGACGCGGGTCCCGATGACCCCGCCGCAGGACCCTCCGGCGGCCTGATGATCTGCAGCGTGGTCTGGCTCGCCTCGCGCAGGCTGGCCGCCTTCGCCTGCTGCACCTCGCGCAGCTGCGGCAGCTCGCTCTTCAGGTCGTCGCCGCGCTCGACCGCCGCGATCAGCCGCTCGAGGAGCTGCACGTCGGCCTCCACGCGGCCGCGCAGCGCGCCGTGCGCTCGCTCGAACGCCGCGAAGAACTCCTGCAGCTGATCGCCCTTGCGCAGCCCCCAGATCTTGTAGAGGCGGCCCGCCTCGATGTCGGCGAGGTAGCGCTTCATCTTGAAGAGCGGCCCGGCGAGCTTGTGCGTCATCACGATGCCGAACGCGACGACCAGCACGGCGAGCGCGAGGCCGAAGCCGGCCAGGACGAAGAGCCGGTTGCGGTCGTTCGAGGCGAGCTCGTGCTCGAGGGCGGTGGCGGCGTCGGCGCCGAGCGCCGAGAGCGCGTTCACCTGGATCACGCCGGAGGCGTTGCGCACCTCGGTGTACCAGACCACGCCCAGCGCGAAGGTGAGCGCGCTCGTCAGCAGCACCATCACCAGCGTGATGCGCAGCTGGACCTTGCGGTCCAGCAGGTAGTTGCGAAGCTTGCGGCGGTGCGTCCGTGGGGTCTCGCTCATCTCAGCTCCAGCGGCGGCTCGCCTAGCGCGAGCAGCCGAAGGCGGTCGTGATCTTGACGATGGGCCCACCCGAACCCTCGCCGAGGCTCAGCGTCTTCAACCGGGTCACCAGCTCCTGCGCGAAGGCAGGCGGGATCTCGTTGCCATCGGCCGAGAGCCCGGCCGAGGTGATGGTGCCCTCGCTCGTCACGTAGACGGTGAGCAGCAGGCCCGGCGGCGGGGTCAGCGCGCCGGGCCGGCCGGGCTTGAGGATCTTCGTGCAGGCCTTCTTCAGCTTGCCCGCCTCGGGCGGGACGCCAGCGTCGGGGGCCGCGGGGCTGACCCCGAAGCCGAGCGGGATGGCGAACTCGGCCTCGCCGCCGTCGGGGGCCCTGAAGGTGGCCTTTGTCATCTCGGTGAGGATGCACTGCTCGGCGGCGACCGAGCCGAGGTCGCTGCGGCCGAGGCGCACCCACTTGACCTTGCCGTCGGTCGTCACCCGGAACTTGAGCTGCACCTTGCCGGAGAGGTAGCTGACGCGGGCGCGCTCGCGCTGGTAGCAGGCGTTGGCCAGCCCCAGCTTGCCGTTGACGCCGCTCTGGGCGTCCGCCTCGTCGAGGGAGCCGAGGGTGCCGTCGACCTGCATCTCCTTGCCGCTCCCCTGCTGGCCGCTGCCATGGCCGCTGGCGCGGAGCACGGTGGCGAGCGCGGTCTGCGCCTGACCGAGCACGTACTGGTCCTTCTCGCGCTGGATCAGCGCCTCGAGGGCAGGCCTGGCGCGGGGGTCGCCGAGCTTGCCGAGCGCGCCGGCGGCGGCCCCGCGCACCGTCTGGTGCCCGTCCTTGAGCGCGTCGATCAGCACCGGCACGGCGACCTTGTCCATCAGGCGGGCGAGGCCGATGGCCGCCGCGAGGCGCTGCTTGTAGTCCTTGGCGGTGCGCAGGACCTGCGAGAGGCGCTGGACCTGGACCGGCTCCGCGTGGGCGGAGGCGAGCAACAGGCCCGGGAGCAGCGCCGCGAGAGTGAGGAGGCGGTGCAGCACGGCAGGTCGATCTTAGTACAGGGCGCGCTGCGTACCCAAGAAACCGGAGCGGCAGGACCGGAGCTCAGCGCCCGCTCCGGGCGAGCGAGGCAGGCGCCGGCGCCAGCCGGGAGAGCGCGCCGGCGGCCGCCATGCGAACGGCCGGGTCGCGGTCGGCGAGCGCCCGCCGGAGGGGAGCCAGGCCGCGGCGATCGCGCAGGCGGGCGAGGCCGATCGCCGCCGCCACGCGCTGCTTGCCGTCGCGCGCGCCTTCGAGGACCTGGGCGAGCCGGGCCAGCCGGGCGGGATCGGAGGGGCTGCTCGCGAGGCCCAGACCGCCGGCGACCAGCCCGGCGACGAGCAACCCGAGGAGCAGGGGACGCACCATGCGCCGATCTTAACCTCGCGCGCCTGGCAGCCGAAATTTGTTGGCCGCG
>JAKLHH010000351.1 GCA_022710245.1 Myxococcota bacterium | reverse complement strand
GGTGCCGGAGTGGGCGCCGCCCGGCGAGGACCACCTGCTCCGCTCGTCGTCGGTCGTGCGGCAGGTGAGCTACCTCCCCGAGGAGGTCGCCTACGAGACCTTCGACGGGGCGGCCACCGAGGTGCTGCGGCTGAAGCTGGTCCCGGCGCAGGTCCTCGCCGACGGCGTGCCGCTGCCGCGCCGCGCGGAGCTGGCGCAGCAGGGCTGGGTCCACGACGCGGCGACCGGCGTCCTGCGCGTCCGCCATGACGCCGCGACGAAGCTGCGGGTCCTCGCTCGCCCGCTGGTGAGCGTCGAGGGCCGCGACCTCGGCGCGATCGAGGCGCGCGCTGGCGACCTCGCGCCCCTGCCCGTCACCCCGGGCGGCGGTTGCGGCTGCGCCGCCGCGGGGGCAGGGGCGAGCGAGGGCGTCCTGCTGCTCGTCGCGCTGGGCCTGCTCGCGCTGGCGCGCCGCCGGCGCTGAGGGCGCAGCCGGCGCTTTCCAACCGTCGCGGCCTTGCTTATGCTCTCCCCGTGCAGCCCGAACCCAACGTGGAGCAGGTCGGCGGGTCCGCCCGTATCCGGGTCGAGCTCGTCGACGGGAGCCAGCCGCCGCTGCAGCTGAACGGCCCCGTGGTGCGCCTCGGACGCGCGCCCGACTCGGACGTCGTCTTCCCGCCCGAGGCGACGGAGATCTCGGCGAACCACGCCAAGCTCGTCGCCCGCGACGGCGAGCTCGTCCTCTTCGACACCGAGAGCAAGAACGGCGTCTTCATCAACGGGCGGCGGGTGCAGCGCGCGAAGCTGCAGGCGAGCGACGTGGTCCGCCTCGGCCCCCACGGCCCCGAGCTCCGCTGCGCGCTGCGCGCCGGCAGCGAGCGTCACGCCCTCGCCGAGGCGCTGCGCCAGGGCGTCACCGTCGGGATGAGCGTCACCGACGCGCCCTCGCTCGGCGAGGCGGAGATCCTCGGCGAGTTCCCCCTCGGCCCGCGCCCGCTCCGGCTCGGCCGCGCCGCGAGCGCGGACATCCGCCTCGACTCGGTGCACGTCTCCTCGGCCCACGCGCTCGCCTGGCGTGACGCCTCGGGCTCAGCGCGGGTGCGGGACCTCGGCTCCACCAACGGCACCTTCGTCGGCGGCTCGCGCATCGGCGAGCTGAGCCTGCTGCCCGGCGCCGAGCTGATCATCGGGCCCTTCTTCCTCCGCTACACCGGCACCTCGCTGCGGCTCTTCGACACCCGCAGCCGCACCTGGGTCGCCGCGCGCGAGCTGACCCACGAGCTCGGCGACAAGCGGATCCTCGACGGGGTCTCGCTGGCCATCCAGCCGGGCGAGTTCGTCGGCCTGCTCGGGCCCTCGGGGGCGGGCAAGTCGATGCTGCTCCGCTCGCTCTGCGGCGCGATGCGCGCGAGCGGCGGCAGCGTCCTCGTCAACGGCCTCGACTTCTACGCGCACCACACGCAGCTGAAGAGCCTGGTCGGCTACGTCCCGCAGGACGACATCGTGCACCCGCAGCTCACCGCGCTGGAGACGCTGACCTACGCGGCGCAGCTCCGGCTGCCGCCCGAGCTCGGCGCGGCCGAGCGCGCGCACCGGGTCGCCGCGGTCCTCTCCGCGCTGGAGCTGCAGAACCACCAGCACCTGCCCGCGCGCAGCCTCTCGGGCGGCCAGCGCAAGCGCCTCAGCCTCGGCGTCGAGCTCCTCACCGAGCCGAACCTGCTCTTCCTCGACGAGCCCACCGCCGGGCTCGACCCGAACCTCGAGGAGAAGATGATGGTCCTCTTCCGCGAGCTCGCGCTGCGCGGAAAGACCGTCTGCTGCGTCACCCACACGCTCACGCAGATCGACCTCTGCGACAAGATCGCGCTCCTCTACGGCGGGCGCCTGGCCTTCTTCGGGCCCCCGCGCGAGGCGCTCGCCTACTTCGGCGTCAGCGCGCTGACCGACGCCTACCACGTCCTCGAGGAGCGCACGCCCGAGGAGTGGAAGCAGGCCTTCCACCAGCGCCGCGAGGCGAGCGGCGCGGCGGAGCTCGAGCGCTCTCCGGAGCTGGTCGCCAGCGACGCGCCCCGCCGCGTGCGCCGCACGACCGGCCCCGGCTCGCTCCGGCAGCTGGTCGCGCTCTCCCGGCGCTACGCGCGCATCCTGATGAGCGATCTGCGGCACACGCTGATCCTGCTCCTGCAGGCGCCGGTGCTGGGCGCGCTGATCGCGCTCGCGACCCGCAGCGGCACCCCGGGGTGGCGCCCGACCTCGGTGATGTACCTGATGCTCTCGCTCTCGGCCTTCTGGTTCGGCTGCGTCAACGCGGCCCGCGAGATCACCAAGGAGGCCGCCGTCACGCGGCGCGAGCGGATGGTCGGGGTCGGGGTGGTGCCCTACGTCCTCTCCAAGCTGGTCGTGCTGCAGCTCCTCGTGCTGGTGCAGGTCGCGATGCTGCTGCTGGTCGTCGACTGGCTGGGGCCGCCGCGCCAGCTCGGCGAGGGGGGGCGCGTGGCGATCATCCTCGGCGGGGTCGCGGGCAGCTACGGCCTCGCGCTCGCCAACCTCTACCTCACCGCGCTCGGCGGCGTGGGGCTCGGCCTCGTCATCTCCAGCCTGGCCGGCAACAGCGACAAGGCGATGAGCCTGGTGCCGCTCGCGCTGCTGCCGCAGGTGCTCTTCGCGGGCGCGCTGGCGGTGCCCAAGCAGGGCACCTTCACGCGCATCGCCGGCTACCTGGTGGGCGTGAACTGGTCCTTCGACCTCTTCCGCCGCGAGGTCGCCTGCACCCACGAGGAGCTCTTCGCCAGGACGGCGCCCGAGTGCCTGGTCGCCTTCGACCCCAACCGCGCCGGGGACGCGAGCAGCCACCTCGCCGCGCCCGGGCGCGAGCTCGTGCTCCTGATCAAGGACGGGATCTACTCCATCCCCCACGACCTCGGTGTGCTGGGCGGGATGGTCGCGCTCTTCTTCTTGCTGGTGCTCGTGCTGCAGTGGCGGAAGAAGCCGCTCTGAGCGCCGTCGTGGAGTGAGCCTCAGCTCCGGCCTGGATCAGCAGAATCAGCGGAGCGGGTACGCCACCTCGATCGGCGTCCCCTGGAAGGCCCGGCAGCGGAGCGCGCGGATGATCCGCGCCGTGCAGTCGACGAAGTAGTCGCCGCCCGGGATGCGCAGGTTGGTGAACCGCCCGTCCGGCTTCAGCGTGGCGCGGGCCGTGCCGCCCGGGGAGCCCTCCATGCGCTGCGCAGCCTCGTCCGCGCAGGCGCGGATCCGCGGCCGGCGCCGGTCGATGCAGGCGCGGATCTCGGCGCTGCTCGGCGGCGGGCCGAGCGCGGGCTTCGGCTTGGGCGCGGGCGGCGGGACCTTCGGCTCTGGCTTCGGCTCCGGCTTCGGCCCGCTCTTCGTCACCGGGCCGGGGCGCGCCGTGGCCGGGTGGAGGTCCGCGGCCGGCGCGGCCACCGCTGCGTCGCTCGGGGCGGGCCCGCTGTCCTGGCGCTCGTCGGGCTCGGCGGCGCTGGTCGGGGGAGGCAGGGCGCGCAGCTTCACGTTGTAGGCGGGCAAGGTGCGCCCGGGACGCGTCACCACCTTGTAGCTGGTGGCGGCCACCAGGCCGAGCAGCAGCAGGAGGCCGACGAGCAGGACGCCGACGCGCGAGGGCGCCCGCTCGCCCGGGAGCGCTCGCGCCAGCGTGCCCGTGCCGGTCGAGCCGCCGAGAGAGACCGCGGCTGGCGCCGGGGTCGCGGAGGGGTCGGACCGGGCCGCGGGCTCGACCCGCTCGGACACCGCGCCCGAGGCCTGGGCCCGGTCCTCGTGTCCCTGCGCGGCACCCCGTGAGGAGGCAGCGGGCGCCAGCGACACCCCGCAGCCGCCACAGAACACGGCGACCGGCGGGTTCTCACGCCCGCAACGAGGGCAAGCGCGCATCACAGCTCTCCTCCAGGCCAGGTCAGGCAGACATTCTCCCCACCTGGCCCCCGCCCCGCAACCCCCTCGGCCGGCGCCCGCGATTCGGCGCCAGGAAACGTGAGCCAGCATGCCTCCCTCAAAAACGAAAAAGTGGTCGCGTTTCTCCCCATCTTTTCGGAGCCTTTTGTGACGAATGTGACGCGTGTCGCTTGTCAGGCCCGCCGAGGTTGTGATAATGACCGGCGACCGCAGCGGATTCCCAGGCTTTGTGGACCTGGCGCGAGCGGCCTCGTCGCGCGAGGCGAGTATTGATCATCGGTCGGCGCCCCCGGAGGCGCCGCGAAGGAGCGTGGGAGGGGTCGATGACGCTGGTCTTCATGTTTCCCGGCCAGAGCTCCCGCTACCCCGGGATGCTGACCAAGCTGACCGGCCTCCACCCGCGCAACCGCGAGCTCCTCGGCCGCGCCTCGGAGCTGCTCGGGCGTGACCTCGCCGCGCACTACCGCGAGGACAACCCCGAGGTCTTCGCACGGAACCGCGACGTCCAGATCGGCGTCTTCCTCGCCAACCACATGTTCCTCCAGATCCTCGAGCACGCCGGCCTCACGGCCGACGTCTCGCTCGGGCTCAGCCTGGGGGAGTACAACCACCTGGTCCAGATCGGCGCGCTCGACTTCGAGCAGGCCCTGCGCACGGTGGAGGAGCGGGGCGAGGCGTACGACGCGGGCCCGCGCGGCGCCATGGCCTCGGTCTTCCCCATCGAGCTCGAGGCGCTGCAGGACGTCGCCCGCCGCGCCGCGGCCGCCGCGGACGGGGTGCTCGAGGTGGTGAACCTCAACTCGCCGCGGCAGCACGTCCTCTCCGGTGATCAGCGCGCGCTCGAGACGGCGCTGAAGCTCCTCGAGGAGGAGGAGGGGTTCGTGCAGGCGGTGGTGATCGAGCGGCAGGTGCCGATGCACTGCTCGACCTTCGCGCCGGTCGGGGTCCGGCTGCGCCGCCACCTGGAGCAGGTCCGCTTCGCGACGCCGCGGCGCCCCTACCTGCCGAACCGGCTCGGGAAGGTGCTCGAGGACCCGACCCAGGCGAGCTTCGTCGAGCTGCTGGCGACCCACGTCCACAGCCCGGTGCTCTGGCGTGACTCCATCGACCATGTGATCTCACGCTGGCCAGACGCGGTCTTCGTCGAGGTGGGGCCGCTCAAGGTGCTGCACAACCTGCTCGACAAGAAGTGGCACAAGAACGCCAAGCACCACACGGACATCGCCGAGGGCACCGCGGAGCACCTGCAGGGGCTGATCGCCGAGCTGCAGCGGCTGCGCGCGGACGCGCCGCGACGGCCCGGCGGAGCGAGCGCCTGATGGCCTACGAGGCGCTCATCCGCTCGGGCCGCAGGAGCCCGCTCTACGTCCGCGGGCCGGCGGCGCAGGAGCTGGCCCTCGGCCGCGGCGAGATCGAGCGCCTCATCCCGCACCGCCCCCCGATGCTCCTCGTCGACGGGATCGAGCTCGTCGACCTGGCGGAGCGCTGCATCCTCGGGCGCCGCCGCATCGACCCGGCCGACCCCGTGCTCGCCGGGCACTTCCCCGGTGACCCGGTCTACCCCGGCGTGCTGCAGCTGGAGACGATGGCGCAGCTCTGCCTCTGCCTGCAGCAGCTGATGACGGTCGCGGCCGCTTCGCCGCTCGCCGGGGGGAAGCTGGAGCTCCCCGCGCAGGGCAGCGCGCTCAAGCTGCGGCTCCTGCGCGTGCACCACGCGGTCTTTGTCGCCGAGGCGCGCCCCGGCGACGAGCTCCGCGTCCTCGGCAAGCTCGTCGAGGAGACCTCGTACGGGGCCATTCTCGCTGGACAGCTCATGAAGGGTGACACGATCTGCGCGTTCACCATCTTGGAGGCATACCTGCTGGACGACCCGTCCGCAGGGTGAAGAGTGGAGAGCACGATGGAAAAGTCAAAGCGCGTGGTCATCACCGGGATGGCGGTCAATACGCCGCTCGGCGACAATCTGGAGACCTACTACCAGCGCCTGCTGGCCGGGACCTCGGCCATCACCCGGTGGAAGTTCCTCGACACCAGCGGCATCCACTCCAAGGTGGGCGGTGACCTCAGCGAGTACGACGTGAACCGCAAGCAGGGCGAGCTCGAGGGCAAGCTCTCGCCCGAGGCGTTCAAGCGCCTGCGCCGGCTGGTGAAGAAGGCCCCCTTCGCGACCCGCCTCGCGCTGCTCTGCGCGGCCGACGCCTTCCACGACGCCAGGCTCGGCGAGGACCTCGACGCGACGCGCGTGGCGGCCATCGTCGGCGGCCACAACCTCCACAACAACCTCCTCTACGAGAATATCGAGCGGTTCAAGGAGGAGCCCGAGTACATCGACTCGATGCTCTCGCTCCACGGGCTCGACACCGACGTCGCCGCCTCCGTCGGCGAGACGCTGGGGATCCGCGGCTCCACCTTCACGGTGGGCGGGGCCTGCGCCAGCGCCAACGTCGCGCTGCGCAGCGCCGTCGACGAGATCCTCCACCACGACCACGACCTCGCGCTGGTCGTCGGGGCGCCGCTCGACTTCGCCCCCATCGACCTCCACGCGATGGCGATCATGGGCGCGATCGGCTACCAGAGCTTCAACGACCAGCCGCAGAAGGCCAGCCGCCCCTACGACACCCGGCGCGAGGGCTTCATCCCCTGCCACGGCGCCGGCACGCTGGTGATCGAGGAGCTCGAGCACGCGAAGCGCCGCGGCGCCCGCGTCTACGCCGAGATCCTCGGCGTCTCCATCGGCTCCGACGGCTCGCACCTGCCGGCGCCCTCGGTGGAGGGGCAGTCGCGCACGATGACCGGGCTGCTGCGCCGGGCGGGCGTCGCCCCCGAGCAGGTCGACTACATCAACGCCCACGCGACCTCGACCCCGCTCGGCGACGTGACCGAGATCCGCTCGATCAAGGCGGTCTTCGGCGACCACGCGAAGCGGCTGAAGATCAACGCCACCAAGTCCATGCTCGGCCACTGCTGCTGGTCCGCGCCGGTCGTCGAGACGATCGCCGCGGTGCTGCAGATGCGCGGCGGCAAGCTGCACCCCTCGATCAACATCGAGACCATGGACCCCGAGGTCGACCTCGACGTCTGCGCGAACCGCGCGGTCGAGCACAAGGTCCGCATCTTCATGAAGAACTCGTTCGGCTTCGGCGGCATCAACTGCTGCGCGCTCTACCGCGCGTGGCAGCCCTGAGCCTGCCCCCAGTTCGGGCGCGCCGAGCGTCAACCTGGGTCGCTGCGCTGCTGCTTCCAGCGCAGCGACCGCGATTCCGTCGGAGAGGAGCATGGTTTTCTTCGTGACCGGGGGGTCCCGTGGCATCGGCGCGGCCATCGTGCTGCAGGCGATCGCCGAGGGCCACGACGTGGCCTTCACCTATCGCGACAACGAGGCGCGGGCCCGTGAGGTGGTGGAGAAGGCGCGCGAGCTGAGGCCGCAGGCGAAGTGCCGCGCCTACCGGCTCGATGTCCGCGACGCCGCGGCCGTCGAGA
>JAKLHH010000350.1 GCA_022710245.1 Myxococcota bacterium | reverse complement strand
CTTGAGCTGGCGCGGGACCAGGTAGCGCTCGGCGATCTGCAGCTTCTCCAGCTCGGTGTAGCCGTCGAGCTGCAGGATCTCCATGCGGTCGCGCAGCGGCTCGGGGATGGTCTCCAGCTGGTTCGCGGTGGTGATGAAGATGACCTCGCTGAGGTCGAAGTCGACGTCCAGGTAGTGGTCGCGGAAGGCGTGGTTCTGGGCCGGGTCGAGGACCTCGAGGAGCGCGCTCGAGGGGTCCCCGCGCCAGTCGCTGCCCACCTTGTCGACCTCGTCGAGCATGAAGATCGGGTTGCGGGTGCCGGCGCGCTTGATCGCCTGGATGATGCGGCCGGGCATGGCGCCGATATACGTGCGGCGGTGCCCGCGGATCTCTGCCTCGTCGCGCACGCCGCCGAGGCTCATGCGGGTGAAGCGGCGGCCGAGCGCGCGGGCGATGCTCTGCCCGAGGCTCGTCTTGCCCACGCCCGGCGGGCCGACGAAGCAGAGGATGGCGCCCATCGCCCGGCTGCCGGCCGGCTCCTCGCCCGGCGCGGGGGCGACGTGCTGCTCGCGCACCCGCTTGCGCACGGCGAGGTACTCCACCAGGCGCTCCTTAACCCGATCGAGATCGTAGTGGTCCTCGTCGAGGACGGTGCGTGCGTGGCGGACGTCGAGCTGGTCCTCGCTCGCCTTGTGCCAGGGGAGCTCGAGGAGCCAGTCGAGGTAGGTGCGGATCACCGCGACCTCCGCCGAGCCGGGGGGCATGCTGCCGAGGCGGCGCAGCTCGCGCTCCGCCTCGCGGCGCGCCTCGTCGGGGAGCCTGGCGCGCTCCAGGCGCTGGCCGTACTCGGCGGCCGCCGAGGCGCCCTCGTCGCTCTCCCCGAGCTCCTTCTGGATCGCGCGCAGCTGCTGGCGCAGGAAGTACTCGCGCTGGGCCTTGTCGATCTCCTCACGCGCCTCGGTCTCGATCTTGCGGCCGAGCGTGAGCACCTCCTTCTCGCGGGCGAGCCGGCCGAGGAGGAGGTGGAGCTTGTCCTTGATCGAGTGCATCTCCAGCAGGCGCTGGCCCTCGGCGACGTCGAGCCCGGAGTTCGCGGCGATCAGGTAGCAGAGGTAGCGCGGGTCCCTCACCTGGTCGAGGAAGCCGGCGATCTCGTCGGGCAGCGTCGGCGAGAGCGCGATCACCTCGCGCGCGAGGTCGACCAGCGCGCGCTGCAGCGCCTCCAGCTCGACCCCCGGCTCCACCTGGTCCGGGATCACGCTCACGCGCGCGCGGAGGTAGGGCTCCGACTGGAGCCAGGCGTCCACGCGGAAGCGCTCGATCCCCTGCACCACCACCTGCAGCGAGCCATTGCCGGGCGTGCGCAGGACGCGGTGCACCAGCGCGACCGTGCCCACCTCGTGCACCTCCCCCGCGCGCGGCACCTCGACGGCGGGGTCGCGGATGGCGACGAGCCCGATCATGCGCGGCTCGCCCTCCAGGGTCTCCTCGATGAGCCGGATCGAGCGGGGGATGCCCACCGTCAGCGGCAGCACCGAGTAGGGGAACGCGACCGTGTTGCGCAGCGGCAAGACGCCCAGCTCGCGCGGCACCCGCGCGACCAGGTCCGAGTGGGTCTCTGGCTGGATCAGCTCCGGCATGCTCCCCCTCCCCTCCCCCTCCGCGCTCGCCTGATAGCCTGGGCGCGCGCCGCGGGCTGGGTCAAGCGACGGCAGCCCGGGGGCGTGCGCTGGCGCGCCCACTCCCGGGGAGCATCGCCGGCGTCGTCGAGATCAGCGGTGGCCAGAACGGCTCGCGGATCCACGATGAAGAGAGGAGGTTCCCATGCCGCACCGATCGCGCCCGCGACGCAGGGCCGCCTCGAACGGGGCAAAGATCGTACTCGCGACCCTCGCCTCGCGCGGGGCACGGATCGCGCTGGCGGCCCTCGCGCTCCTCACGCCCGGCCTCGCCCTCGCGCAGGCCGCACCCGCCCAGGGTTCGCAGACGCCCGCGCCGGGCGTCCAGGCCCCGCTCGCGCCGGCGCCCGCGCCGGGTGTCGGCGCCGCGCTCTCCTCGTCGGGCGTCGAGACCGCGCCGCCGGCGCCGGGCGTCAGCACCGCGCCGCCCTCGCCAGGGGTCAGCACCGCGCCGCCCTCGCCAGGGGTCAGCACCGCGCCGCCCTCGCCAGGGGTCAGCACCGTGCCGCCCGCCTCCGGACGCACACCCGGCAACGGTGCGACGCTGGCGCCCGGCAGCGGTGCGACGCTGGCGCCCGGCAGCGGTGCGACGCTGGCGCCCGGCAGCGGCGCAACGCTGGCGCCCGGCAGCGGCGCGACGCTGGCGCCCGGCAGCGGCGTGAACACGGCCATCGGAGCGAGCTCCTCGCAGGTGCCGGGCAGCGGCTCGACCTTCATCCCTGGCAACGGCAACACCCTCGCGCCGGGCGCCAACGCCGCCGCGATCGGCGCGGCCGGCAACGAGCCCTCGTCGAGCGGCAGGACCGGCTCCGGCCCGTTCTCGAGCGGTGCCAGCGGCAGCGGCTCCACGCTGGGGACGGGCGGCGGGACCTCATCGATGGGCGCCACGGGCAGCGGCTCGGGCTCCCTCGCCACCGGCGGCTCCTCGACGCAGGGCGCCGGCGCGACGCAGGCGCCGGGCTTCTTCACGCCGTTCGTCTTCTTCTGGTTCCCCCAGGGGCTGCAGTCGATGTGATCCTGCTGGGTGGTGTCGGAGCATGAGCGCGGCCAGCACGGCCGGGGCAGGTGCTATGCTTGCTTGCGCGCGCCCGCGCGGGAGATGAGCCGATGACCGAGACCAAGCGGACGGTCCTGCTCTGCGGGGCGACCGGCCTCGTCGGCCGCGAGTGCCTGCGGCAGCTCCTCGCCGACCCCGGCGTCTCGCGCGTAAGGGCGCTCGTGCGCCGGCCGATGCCCGAGCTCGACCCGCGCCTCTCCGTGCAGGTGGTGGACTTCGAGCGGCTCGCGGAGCACGCGGCGGCGCTGGACGGCGTCGACCAGATCGTCTGCGCGCTCGGCACGACCATCAAGCAGGCCGGCTCGAGGGAGGCCTTCCGGCGCGTGGACCACGACTACCCGCTCGAGCTCGCGAGGCGGGGCGCCGAGCGAGGCGCGCGGCACTACCTCCTCGTCAGCTCGATCGGCGCGAGCGCGACCTCGCGGAGCTTCTACCTCCGCGTGAAGGGAGAGCTCGAGCAGGCGTTGCTCGCGCTCCCTTACCGCAGCGTCTCGATCGTCCGCCCCTCGCTGCTCGTCGGCGAGCGCTCCGAGCGGCGGCGGGGCGAGGAGCTCGCCGCGCGCTTCGGCTTCCTCTTGCCGGCGAGGTACAAGCCGGTCGCGGGCGCCGAGGTGGCCGCGGGGCTGGTCAAGCTCGCACGCGAGGACCTCGCCGGCCATCGGATCGTCGAGTCCGCGGAGCTCCGCGCCTGGGCTCGAGGCTGACCTCGCCGACACCCTGTGACCGCTCGCACGCGCGCCCTGTGACCGCTCGCACGCGCCCCTGTGACCGCTCGCACGCGCACCAGCGCCGCGAGACACTCCCGACAAGGTTTTGCGACAAGTTACAGGCGGGTGACAACTCTGACAGGTCGCCTCGCTACCCTTCTCCTCAGGAACGAGAAGGAGGCGAGCGTCCATGCACTTCGGCCAAGCCCTCATCGTCCTCTACCTGATCATCCTCGGCATCCTGGCGATCTACGGCTTTCACCGCACCCGGCTGCTGCTCCTCTACCGGCGCCACCGCCGCGCCCGACCGCAGCCGCTGCGCCGCCTGCGCGAGGCGGAGCTCCCGCGCGTCACCGTGCAGCTCCCGCTCTACAACGAGCTCTACGTGGCGGGCCGCCTCCTCGACGCGGTGGCGCGCATCGACTACCCGCGCCGCAAGCTGCAGATCCAGGTCCTCGATGACTCCACTGACGAGACGCAGGAGCTCTGCCGGCGCAAGGTCGAGGAGCTCCGCGCGCAGGGCCTGAACGTGATGTACATCCACCGCGAGGATCGCACCGGCTTCAAGGCGGGCGCCCTCGAGAACGGGCTCGCCTACGCGACCGGCGAGCTGGCGCTGCTCTTCGACGCCGACTTCGTGCCGCCGCCCGAGATCCTGCGCGAGATGGTGCACTACTTCAGCGACCCGGGCGTGGGCATGGTGCAGGCGCGCTGGGGGCACGTGAACCGCAGCTACTCCGGCCTCACCGAGGTGGAGGCGCTGAAGCTCGACGGCCACCACATCATCGAGCAGACCGCGCGCCACCGCGCCGGGCTCTTCTTCAACTTCAACGGCACCGCGGGCGTCTGGCGCATCCGCGCCATCGAGGACGCCGGCGGCTGGCAGCACGACACCATCACCGAGGACATGGACCTCTCCTACCGGGCGCAGCTCCGCGGCTGGCGCTTCGTCTACCTGCAGGATCTGGTGGCGCAGGCCGAGCTCCCGGTGGAGATGAACTCGTTCAAGGCGCAGCAGTTCCGCTGGGCCAAGGGCACCATCCAGGTGGCGCGCAAGCTCCTGCCGGCGATCCTGCGCTCGCGGCTGCCGCTCCGGATCAAGCTGGAGGCCTGCTTCCACCTGACCGAGAACCTCGCCTACCCGCTGCTGCTCCTGCTCTCCATGCTGATCCTCCCCAACCTGCTCCTGCGCACGCAGCAGGGCTGGCGCGAGGTGCTGCTCCTCGACCTGCCGCTCTTCCTCGGCACCACCGCGAGCCTGATCGTCTTCTACGTGGTCGCCCTGCGCGAGCAGCGGGCGTGCGGCGACGAGCGGCGCGGCGGCCTCGGCGAGGCGCTCCGCTTCCTGCCGCTGATGCTCTCGGCCGGGATCGGCCTCTGCGTCAACCAGACCCGCGCCGTCGTCGAGGGGCTGCTGGGCAGGGACGTGGAGTTCGTGCGCACGCCGAAGCACGGCGTCGAGGGCGCGCGCGGGAGCTGGCGCGACAAGCGCTACCGCAGCGGCCTCTCCCTGGTGCCCATCGCCGAGCTGCTGCTGGCCGCGACCTTCGCCACCGCCATCGTGGTCGCGTTGCGCGGGGGGCACCTGGTCGCCATCCCGTTCCTGGTGCTCTTCTTCCTCGGCTACCTCTACGTCGGCGCGCTGAGCCTCCACCACGCGCGGGCGCGCTGAGGCCACCTCGACGGCCGCTACAGGGTCCCACCGGCGATGGGCTGGTGAAGGGAGAGAACCTCGCTGGCGCGGCTCACGTCCCGGGGATCCGTGAGCTGAACCCCGACGCGGCTGCGCGCGCTGCCCTGCTGCTGCCAGTAATAGAGCCGGTAGGAGGGCGTCGTCGTCTGGCCGCGCTCGGTGCGCTCGGAGGTCTGGACGATCCAGCTCCCTGGCGGCACCGCGACGCCGCTCTGGATCCTCTTCCATGCGGCGGGCACCTGCGCAGCGAGCTGGAGAGTTGCCCGGACGCCGGCTCCTCGCGTCGACGAATAGTCGGTCCGGGAGACGGTGGGCCTGCCACCGTCGCTCGCGAACGAGGTGACGAGGCCCCGCGCGCCCGCAGGCGTGAGCTGCGTGGCGCGGTGAGCGAGGCCACGGCGGGCGGGATCGCGCCAGGAGTGGAACGTCACCTGCTCCGCTCCTTTCAGCTCGGCGACGAGGCCGCTGGGTGACGTCTCGCGTTCCTTGACGCTGGCGACCGGGGAGCCCCCGATAGCGTTCATCAGCCATGCCGGCGCGGTCGTCGGCAGACGGCGCAGCCTCCTCGGCAGCGGGGTGCCGCTGAGGGCGAACGCCATCTCGCTCCTCATTTGCCTCGCCGCTTCATCCAGCCTGATTCTCACGGTCGTCGCGGAGCTGGCCGCGTCGGTGGCCGCGCCGGAGCCGCGCGGCGCTGCGCCCGCGGGATGGGTCAGGACTGCAATGCTGATCATCACGACGAGACTCGACGACCTTGCTGAGAGCATCTGACTCTCCTGATCTTTGAGCCCGACCTGCTGGAGGGGCCGGGGATTCGCTCTCCCACGCTCGTTGCCGAGGCGCCTCACAGCAACATCTGCGCCAGCGGGTAGGCCCACCACGGCCCAATCGATCCCGGTCTCGACGCGTCTGCTGGTGGCGACCGCGGCGATCAGGTGGCGGATCGAGAAGCCGCCGCCGTCGGTCGCACCAGCAGCCTCCTGTCGTCCGCTAGGACCTGTTCGCCGTCTCGCGGTACACTCGTCGCCTCGATCGGCAACGACGGGATCAACGAGGATCAGCCAGCGAAAGGAGGCCAGCGATGCGCGAGGCGCAAGTCACCGGCTCCATCGTCGGGCTCGCCGTCGGCGACGCGCTCGGCTACCCGGCCGAGTTCCGCAGCCGGGCGCAGCTCCTCGCCGAGCTCGGGCCCGAGGGGATCACCGACTTCATCCGGCTGCGCGACCCGCGCTTCTCGCGCCCCTTCATCATCGGGACCGATCACCCGCCCGGCACCTTCACCGACGACACGCAGATGAGCCTCGCCATCGCGGAGGCGCTCCTCGCCGTCGGCGGGGACGACCTGGACGCGCTGATGACCGAGGTCGGGCGCCGCTTCGTCGCCTGGTCGGAGTCGCCGGACAACAACCGCGCGCCGGGCTCCACCTGCATGAGCGGCTGTGCCGCTCTCCGCCGCGGCGTCCCCTGGCGCGAGGCAGGCGTCGCCGACTCGAAGGGCTGCGGGAGCGCCATGCGGGTGGCCGCGATCGGCCTCTACTTCGACGACCTCGACCGCGTCGCCGAGGTGGCGCGAGCCTCCAGCCTCCTCACGCACGGGCACCCGGCCGCCGTGGAGGGCGCCGCCGCCGCCGCGCTGATGGTCGCTCTGGCGGCGCGAGGCTCCGCCCCCGAGGAGCTCCACCGCGAGCTCCTCGCGCGCTGCGGCGGGCGCAGCGCCGACCTCGACGCCCGCCTCGGCAGCGTGCTCGCCTGGCTGACGCGGCCCCCGGAGGAGGCGCTGGCCGAGGCGGGCCTCGGCGAGGGGTGGGTGGCAGAGGAGGCGGTAGCGAGCGTGCTCTACTGCGTCTGGCGGCACCCGCAGAGCTTCCGCGAGGCGGTCCTCGAGGCCGTCAACACGGACGGCGACTCGGACAGCATCGCCGCGATCACCGGCTCGGTGATGGGGGCGCGCCTGGGGCTGGACGCGATCCCCGCGGCGTGGGTGGCCGGCGTCGAGGAGAGCGAGGCCTTGCAGGACCTCGGGCGTCGTCTCTGGCGCGCGCGGCGCGCGCCGCCGGAGCGCTGAGCGAGCCGCTCGTGCGCCAGGTGCAGGTGACGCTCAGCGGCGAGGCGTCTTCGTAGAGACCTTCGCGGGCGCCTTCTTCGCGGGCGCCTTCTTCGCGGGCGCCTTCTTCGCCGGAGCCTTCTTCGCGGGAGCCTTCTTCGCGGGAGCCTTCTTCGCCGGAGCCTTCTTCGCCGGAGCCTTCTTCGCGGGAGCCTTCTTCGCGGGAG
>JAKLHH010000035.1 GCA_022710245.1 Myxococcota bacterium | reverse complement strand
CTGCGAAGCGCACCACGGGTTCCGCCGGCCCCAAGGCAGCATCGCCGGCCAGCATGACTCCGTCGCCGACCGGGCGCTCACCGCTGCGGGTCGGTGCCCACCAGGGCGGGCTGAAAGAAGGACCTCGGCACTGGCTTGGCCTGGTAGATCTGACAGGCGGGCGCCTTGACCTCCCAGCGCTTCTTCCCCTGGAGGTCGACCTGAAGGATCCGGCCGTGGGTCCCGTCGGTGATGAGCGTGTCGCCGCTGGCCAGTCGGTAGGCGGACCCCAGCGCATCAGCGAAGAAGTCGGGGCTCTCCCGGTACTGCCAGACCACCTCGCAGGTCCGGGCCGCCGCGTCGACGGCCACCTCGATCGCCCGGCTGTAGGGGGGGCTCCGATAGTTGCCGTTGTCGAACATCAGGAAGCGCCCCTTCAGCTGGTCCGCGGCCAGCTCCAGCCACACGATCTCGTGGCCGTGGGACCAGAGCCCGTCGCAGAGTCCGGTGCCGCTCCCGATCCGTGCGGCGACCACGCCCGACGGGTAGTCGATGAAGAGCGCCCGGTCGAGGTTGCGCAGGTTGAGCACGAACTGCTTGCGGTCGGGCAGGTAGTCGAGGTCGTTGGCGTGGGTCCAGTCGTGACCGATGAGAAACAGCGACTGGATGTCCACCGGATTGTAGTCGTCCACGTCGATGTGGTCGTCGAGGTGCCAGTCCCAGATCGTCTGACCGCTCTGGGGGGCGATGACCGCGATGCCCTCGGTCAGGCGCGGCCAGTACGTGAGGATGTCGAGGTTCAGCCGGTAGTAGAGGCCGGTGAAGCCCAGCACGGTGAAGTCCAGATCGTGGTGATAGAGGCCGGAGTAGGTGCTGCGCACTCCCCCGTCGAGCCCGAGCTCGGTGAAGGTGCCCCAGACCCCGGCGACGAGGCTGCTCCGCTCGGGGACCCAGTCGACGTCCGTCACGGTCTTGCCGTCCGGCGAGCTCCAGGCCCACTGCACCTGGCCGTCGCGGGTGACCGCAGCGAGGGCGCTCCACTCCGTGGCGCCCGCGAGCGGCTGGAAGCAGTTGAAGAGGATCACCTCGTCCTCGCTGCCCACGTAGGGCACCGTGGTCTCGAGGGTGAAGGCGAGCGCCTGGCCGGTGGTCACGGGACCGAGCAGGAGCGGCGCGGAGCGGCCGCTCCCCGCACACCGACGGGTCAGCCGGAAGAGGTGGATCCGGCCGGGGGTGAGCCCGATGACCAGGTGTGCCCCCCTGGCGCCGTCGACCAGGACGGAGCCCTCGCGCTCGCCCCGCCAGGCGATCTCGAGGACCTCGCCCGCGGGGAGAGGATCCCAGCTGACGTTGACGCTGTAGCCGTAGGCGAGCGGCTCGACGTGGGCGTTGACGACAGGGCCGCAGACCTGGGCAAGGTCGGGCTGGCGGCCGTCGGAGCGGGCCCGATCACGCCCCGGCTCCGAGCCGTCCTGCGCTCCACCCGGAGCCGAGAGGGGGGGAACGCACGACGATGTTATCGCCACCACCGCCGCTGCCGCACACCACCAGGCGCTCGACATCGCATTCTCCGCAGGGATGATCGCAGCCTAGCAGGAGGGCGGGAAGATGTGCCAGGGGTGAAGGAACAGGCATCTCACCGCGAGATCGAAGACCTCTCTTCTTCCGAGACGGAGATGGACCGGACTCCACTTGCCTCATCACTGGTGCGAACGCGGGCATCGGCAAGGAGGCAGCGGCCCATTCGACGAGAACATGAGCGTCGTTCAGATCAGAAGGGGCGTCGATGCGGCCCTGCGGTGCCGGCCGGGCCGCTGGCCATCGTCGGCCAGTTCCGAGGTCCAGCCATCTAGCTCGCGATGCAGCCCTCGATCGCCGGCAGCATGCGGTCGACGACGCGCTGCCAGGTGTACCGCTCCTCCACGCGCTGGCGGCCAGCGCGGCCGTAGCGCGCGATGCGGTCCGGATCGTCGAGCAGCTCGATCATCCTGTCCGCCATACCCTGCACGTCACCGCTCGCCACCAGCTCGCCGTTGACGCCGGGGGTCACCATCTCGACCAGCGCGCCGTGCTTGCTGACGATGGTGGCCATCCCGTAGGCCATCGCCTCGAGCGGGGCGATGCCGAAGGTCTCGTAGAGCGAGGGCATGATGAGCAGCACCGAGCTGCGAAAGAGCGCCTCCAGCCGCGCCAGCTCCGCTGGCTCCTGCTTGTGCAGGAAGCCGTGGCAGCGCACGCCGCGCGTCGACTTGATCTCGGCCGGGAGCTCGCGGGGGCCGACGATGTGGAGCACGGCGTTCGGGTGCTTCTTGGTGACCTCCTGGAAGGCCTTCCAGACGTGAGGACCGCCCTTGCGCTCGAAGTCGATCCCGACGAAGAGGATCTCCTTCGTCTCGTAGCTCTTCGCCGGATCGACGCTGGGGATCTCGTGCAGGTTGATGCCAGAGCCGATGCAGGTGACGCGGTCGGCGGGCACGCCGAACTCCTCGATGATCGAGGTGCGCGCGTACTCGCCCATGGTGAAGAGGTGGTCGTGGCTGTGGTAGAGGAAGCGCTCGTACTCGAACGTCCTCTGGATCCGCCACCTGGGGACGCCGCGCGGGAAGTCGGGGCTCTTCACCGCCTGGGCGATGTTGGAGTCGTTGTAGGACATCACGCGGGTGCGGCCGCGGGCCACCTCCGCCGCGTTGTACATCGAGCCGATCTGCAGGTAGTGACGGTCGGCGTCATCGGGGCGCACCTGGCGCGCGATCTGCCGCGTGAGCGAGCGCCGGTAGCCGACGTCCATCCAGAACTGGCGCAGCCAGGTCTTGCGGTCGCGCGCGAAGCTGAGCGCGATGCGGAGCTGCTTCTCGGGGAACGGTGTCTCCACGCCGATGGTGTGGTGGAGGACGCCCCGCCTCTTCAGCTCACCAAAGAAGAACGGGCTCGACCCTGACCAGCAGTGCGGGTGAAAGGCGTCCCGCCCGATCGCTCCGCTGCCGACGATGCCGACGAGCTCCATGGCCTGGCTTCGCTCCTCCCCCTCACGTCCCCCTCATCCCCCTCCGGAACTGGCACCCGACTCATGCATAGTATGTTTCCGCGGCGGCGTGAAGCCCCCCCGGCCGCGAGGCCTGGCCCCCGTCGCGGGTCGCCCCCGCGGCTCAGCGCCGCCGCACCCGCGGTCCCGCCGGGCCATCGACGACCTGGTAGCCGAGCTCCGCGAGCCGCTCGCGCAGCTGGTCGGAGGCCGCGAAGTCCTTCGCCTGCCGGGCCTGCTCGCGCTCGGCGACCAGCGCCCGCACCTCGGCAGGGACCTCCGGGGCCTCGTCGATGATCACGCCGAGCACCTGGTCGAGGTCCGCCAGCGCCGCCTCGATCCGCGCCGCGTCCTCGGCGCCGACCCGACCTGCCGCCAGCAGCGCGTTGGCGCGGCGGATGAACCCGAAGAGCGCGCCGAGCGCGGCGGCGATGTTGAGGTCGTCGCAGAGCGCCTCGTGAAACGCCGCGGCTAGCTCGGCGAGCGGCGCGTCCAGCTCGCCGTGCTTGCCGGCCGGGAGCCCGACCAGCTTGGCGCGGAACTCATCGACGCGCGCCAGCGACGCGCGCGCGGCCTCCAGCGCCGCCGCCGAGAACTGCAGCGGCTGCCGGTAGTGGGTGCCGAGCAGCAGCATGCGGAGCTCGCGCCAGCCGCAGCCCTGGGCGCGCAGGTCGGCGACGGTGACCGCGCTCCCGGCCGAGAAGGACATCTTCTTGCCCTCGACCATCACCAGCTCGCTGTGCAGCCAGTAGCGCGCCGGGCGCTTGCCGGTCGCGGCCTGGCAGGTCGCGATCTCGTTCTCGTGGTGCGGGAAGATGAGATCGACGCCGCCGATGTGGAGGTCGAAGGTGGGGCCGAGGTGCTTCATCGCCAGCGCGGCGCACTCGATGTGCCAGGAGGGGCGCACGTTGCCCCACTCGGTGCGGTAGCTGATCCCCTTGCGGATCTCGCCGAGGGTGGAGCGCTTGAGCAGGGTGAAGTCGCGCGGGTCCTCCTTCTCGTAGCTCTCCAGGTCGACGGTGGCGCCGACCTTGATGTGCGCCAGGTCGACCCCCGAGAGCTTGCCGTAGTCGGCGAAGCGCGCGACGTTGAAGTAGACCGAGTGCAGCTTCTCGTAGGCGTAGCCCTTGCGCACCAGGTCGCGGGTGAGCTCGATCATCTCCTCGACGTGCTCGGAGACGCGCGGGTAGACCTCGGCGGGCCTGACGCGCAGCCAGCGGCAGTCGTCGTGGAACTGCGTCGCCACGCGCTCGAAGAGCTGCGCGGGCGTCTCGCCGGTGCGCTCGGCCTCGGCGAGCGTGCGGTCGTCGAGGTCGGTGAAGTTCATCGCGTGGCGGACGCGCAGGCCCTCGCGCTCGAGGGTGCGGCGCACCAGGTCGGCGAGCATCACGCGGCGGTAGAGCCCGAGCGAGGGCGGCCGGTGCGTGGTCGGGCCACAGGTGTACATGGTGACCTGCTCGGCGGACTGCGGCTCGAAGGGGACGTCGCGGCGCGTGGCGCTGTCGACGAAGTGGAGCCTCACCGCCGGCGGCACGTCCTCGGCGACCTGGAAGAGCGCGGTGGAGAGGTAGCGCTCGCCCCCGTCGGGCAGGAGCACGACGATGGTGCCGGTCTCCAGCGTCTCCGCGAGGTCGAGCGCCGCGCGCATCGCCGCGCCGGAGCTCATCCCGACGAGGAGCCCCTCCTCCTTCGCCAGCCGGCGGGCCATCTCGTAGGCCGCCTCGTCCTCCACGTTGACCTTCTCGTCGATCAGCCGCCGCTCGTAGATGCCGGGGACGTAGGCCTCCTTGAGGTTCTTCAGCCCCTGGATCTTGTGGCCGAGGTAGGGCTCGACGGCGATCACGCGGACGGCGGGGTTCAGCTCGTGGAGCCGGCGGGCGACGCCCATCACCGTGCCCGTGGTGCCCATGCTGGCGACGAAGTGGGTCAGCTCGCCGCCCGTCTGGCGCCAGATCTCCGGCGCGGTGCCGTGGTAGTGCGCGAGCGGGTTGGCCGGGTTGTTGTACTGGTCGGTCAGGTGGAAGCGCGCCGGCTCCTCGCGGGCCATCGTGTAGGCCTGCTCGATGGCGCCGTCGGTGCCCAGCTCGGCGGGCGTGAGCAGGAACTCGGCGCCGTAGGCCGCGAGGATCTTGCGGCGCTCGACGCTGACCCCCGAGGACATGGCGAGCAGCAGGCGGTAGCCCTTGATGGCGCAGACCATGGCGAGGCCGATGCCGGTGTTGCCGCTGGTCGCCTCGAGCACGGTCTTGGCGCGGGTCAGCTCGCCGGAGCGCTCGCCGGCCTCGATCATGGCGAGCCCGATGCGGTCCTTCACCGAGCCGCCCGGGTTGCGCGACTCGATCTTGGCCAGGATGCGGACGCCCGCGCGCTTGCAGAGCTGGCGGATCGGCACCAGCGGGGTGTTGCCGACCAGCGAGAGGACGCCGCTGGCGCCCTCGGTGGCGGCGAGCGCGGCCTCGCCGAGCGGTTGCTGGGTCTCGAGCATGCGTTCTCCTGAGAGTCGGGCGAAGAGTAGCCCCGGAGGTGCCCGGTCACAAGCGCGCCCGGAGCCTGGAGCCGGTGCCGCCCTCACCGCGGTGATCATCCGCCATCCAGAGCGAGCCGGGGCAGCAACTTTGCCCTGCTCGCTAGTAGCTTCCGGCGACGGCCGTCTGCCCGTCACACTCGCAGAGGTACAGCCTGCCGGCGTTGCAGGTGATGTTGGACATCAGCCCCGTCGCCGCGTCGAAGGCTCCGCACCGCGTCCCGCCGGTCGCGGGCTGGCTCGGGCCCCAGGGGAGGTAGGTGGCGAGCGACCCGGTGACCTTGAGGAACTGACCGGCGGTGATGCGCTCGCTGACGCCCATCCAGATGGCCGTCCCTGGCAGCACCGCGCCGACCAGCATCCCCTCGGCAGCGTCGTCGATGATCATCAGGTGGGTCCCCTCCGCCTCGCAGGCTTTCTCGGCGGGGAGCCAGTTGTCCGCCGTGGCGGCCACGCGGTAGCTCGAGGCCGAGCTCGCGATCTTCGAGTAGCCAGCCGGGCAGCCGGCCGGGGCGTCGGTCGGCGCGAGGTCGACCTTGGCGAGGTCCTTGACCTGGAGGTCCGCCTTGAGCAGGAGGTCCGCCTTGACCGGGAGGTCCGCCTTGACCGGGACGTCCGCCTTGACCGGGACGTCCGCCTTCGGCTTGAGGTCCTGAGCCGGGAGGTCCCCGAGGGGGAGGTCGAGCCTGACCGGAAGCTCCTGCGCGGCGAGGTCCCTCGCGAGGTCGGGGAGCCTGCGCTCCTGGCTCGCAGGACGCTCCGCCAGAGGCGCCGCGCCTGCGTCGCCGTTGCGGGGAGCAAAGCGGAAGCAGCCACCCGTCGTGAGAACCACGACCAGCAGCACCCGGCGCACGCGCGTGCCTGCCGTCACCCGTCACCTCTGACAGCATCCTACCACCAGAGCGCGCGCAAACCCGCGCCTCGGGTCACGCTCCCGATCGTCAAGGCCGCTTCCCCTCAGACGAACGAGGCCGCGACCTCCAGCGCCACCTCGATCAGGTGGGTGAACGAGGTCTGCCTCTCCTCCGCCGAGGTGTGCTCGCCGGTGGTGAGGTGGTCGCTGACGGCCAGGATGGCGAGGGCCCGGACCCCGGCGCGCGCGGCGAGCGTGTAGATCGCGGCGGTCTCCATCTCCGCGGCGAGCACACCGTGCCGCGCCCAGACGGCCCACCACTCGTCATCCTCGGCGTAGAAGCGATCGCAGGTGACCACGCTGCCCACCTGCACGGGCAGCCCGCGGGCGACAGCGATCTCATGGGCTCGCCGGAGCAGGTCGAAGCTCGCGGTGGGCGCGAAGTCGCGCCCGCCGAAGGTGTGCCGGTTCATGGCCGAGTCGGTGGAGGCGCCGATCGCCAGGATGAGGTCGCGCACGCTCACCGAGGCCTGCAACGCCCCGCAGGTGCCGACGCGCAGCAGGACCCTGGCGCCGTGCTCGGCGAGGAGCTCGTGCACGTAGATGCTCGCCGACGGCATCCCCATCCCGGTGCTCTGCACGGAGAGGCGCTTGCCCTGAAAGGTCCCGGTGAACCCGAGCGCGCCCCGGACCTGGTTCGTGCAGACGGCGCCGGAGAGGTAGCGCTCGGCGATGAACTGCGCGCGCAGCGGATCGCCGGGGAGCAGGACGACCGGCGCGAGGTCCCCGGGCCTGGCTTCCAGATGCACGCTCATGGTGTCTCCCGTGCTGTCCGTTCAACGGAAGGAGCATAGGAGCTTTCAGCGCTGTTGTCGCGGGAGACGCGGCCGGCGATGGATGAAGCGCGGGAGGCCGGGCGTGGCTAGGCGCAGCTGCCGTTCTTGCAGACCTTGCCGGCGGGGCACTCGGCGTCGGTGCCGCAGCTCGGCTTGACCACCTGGCACTTGCCGTTCACGCAGAGCGAGCCCGCCGCGCAGTCGGCGTCGGCCTTGCAGCCGCCTGAGGTCTTGGTGGTGCAGAACCCGTTCACGCAGGCCTTGCCGGCGGCGCAGTCGCTGTCGGCCTTGCAGTTGCCGCTCGGGCTCCAGCAGACGCCGTTCACGCAGGTCTGGCCCGCGGGGCAGACCGCGCCGTCGTCGATCAGCCCGTCGCAGTCGTCATCCTTGCCGTTGCAGAGCTCGGCCTGGCAGGTGGCCGGCCCGCAGCTGCCGTTCTTGCAGAGCTCACCCGGCTTGCAGTCGGCGTCGGCGTTGCAGCCGAGGACGACGCCGGTGCACTTGCCGTTGACACAGAGCTGCCCGGCCGCGCAGTCGGCGTCAGCCCCGCAGCCCGCGTTCGGGGTGAGGCAGGCGCCGTTGACGCAGGACTTGCCCGACGGGCAGGTGGCGCCGTTGTCCACCAGCCCGTCGCAGTCATCGTCCTTGCCGTTACAGAGCTCGGCGACCGGCTTGCAGGTGCCGGTGCAGAGCCCGGCCACGCAGAGCTCGCCGGCGGCGCAGGCGGCGTCGGCGGTGCAGGCTGTGGTGGTGCCCTTGCCGACGCAGTACCCGTTGACGCAGAGCTCCGGGGCGGCGCAGTCCCCATCGCTCGCGCACTGCGGGTTGAGGCTCTGCGGCGCGCAGAGCCCGCCCTTGCAGGTGCTGCCCGCCTGGCACTCGGAGTCCGCGGCGCAGCTCGTCACGCAGAGGCCCTGCTTCTGGTTCTTCAGGCACTTCATGCCGCCGCACTGCGAGTCGGCGCTGCAGAGGAGCTGGCCGCTCTTGTTGATCTCGCTCCCCGAGCTGCAGGCCCCGAGCAGCAGCGCCAGACCGCCGAGCACCAGGATGGATCTCATTCAACACCTCCTCGTCGTTCGTCGTAGGTCGTTCGTCCGTTGTGCGGAAGGCTCCGCCGTTTGCTCCGTCCACCTGCAGATGACGGAGGAGGTCGGAGTCCTGGCCGCACTTTCTTCGAGGAGGGCGATCTTTCTCCCTGGCGGGGAGGGGAGCCGGGGGTGGGCTACCTGGACGCGCACCTGGACGCGGCCTAGACGCAGCCGCCGTTCTTGCAGAGCAGCCCGGCAGCGCCGCAGTCGCTGTCGGTGGAGCAGCTCGGTCGGCACTTGCCGCTGACGCAGCTCGAGCCCGCCGGGCAGCTGGCTCCGCCGCAGGCGATCGGCTGGCACTTGCCGCTGACGCAGGTCGACCCCTTGACGCAGTCCGCGTCGACCTTGCAGCTCCCCGGCGCGAGCGCGGTGCAGAAGCCGGAGACGCACACCTTGCCGGCGCCGCACTCGGCGTCGGCCTGGCAGTTGCCGCTCGGGCTCCAGCAGACGCCGTTGGTGCAGCTCTGGCCCGCCGGGCAGGTCGCCCCGTTGTCGATCACGCCGTCGCAGTCGTCGTCCGTGCCGTTGCAGATCTCGGCGCTGCAGCTGGCCGGGCCGCACTTCCCGTTCTTGCAGACCTCGCCGGCCTTGCAGTCGAGCTCGGTGCCGCAGGTGGCGCTGACGCTGGTGCAGGCGCCGCTGACGCACCGCTGGCTGGCGGTGCAGTCGCTGTCGGTCTTGCAGCCGCCGGTCGAGGCGCAGGCGCCGTTGACGCACGACCTCCCCGACGGGCAGGTGGCGCCGTTGTCCACCAGACCGTCGCAGTCGTCGTCCTTGCCGTTGCAGGTCTCCGTCGTCGGGGCGCAGGTGCCGCTGCAGAGCCCCCCCACGCAGATCTCGCCGGCCGGGCACTCGCTGTCGACGTCGCAGGCGACCGTGGTGGTGGTGCCCACGCAGTAGCCGCTCTTGCAGGCCTCGGTCGCCGCGCAGTCGCCGTCCTTGGTGCACTGCGGGGCCAGCGTCTGCGGGGCGCAGAGGCCGCTCTTGCACACCCCCGTCGCCTCGCAGTCAGCGTCGGCCGTACAGCCCGCGACGCAGCGCCCCTGCTTCTCGTTCTTGATGCACTTCCAGCCGTAGGCGCACTGCGAGTCTGCGCTGCAGAGGAACTGCCCGCTCTTGATGATCTCGCCGTCCGAGCTGCAGGCCGCGAGCGCGAGGGCGAGGCCGAGCCAGGCGGCGAGGAGGCCGAGGAGGGGCCGCGTCATCAGAACACCCCTCCCAGCGTCAGCCCGCCGCCGCCGCCCACCACCCCGGCGCCCGCCCAGCGCCCTGGACGCGCCGCCGGCGGCCGGTCGTGGTCGAAGATGAAGAGCAGGACCGAGGAGACGATGGCGGCCCCGAAGACGCCGAACGCGATGCCGGCCAGCGACTGGCGGGTGCGCGCCTCCTCCTGCAGCTCGACGGCGCGCCGCATGCTGAGCTGGCCGGTGCCCGCCGCCAGCTCCTGCGACGAGCGGCCGGAGAGCACCTGCAGCGCGATGCCCGCGCCGAGGGCGGCGGCGCTGGTGCCGAGGCCGATCCACTTCCAGGTCGAGAGGCGCGCGTACCAGGGACGGCGGGGCGTCTCGGCGGCGGCCACCGTCTCCTCCGCCGCGGCGCGCGGGGCGGGGGAGCGCTCTGCCAGGCCGGCGGCGTGACCGAGCGCGAAGCTGCGGCCGAAGGGGACCGCGTAGAGGTCGCGGCGAAAGCTGGTCTCCATCGCGCCCCGGCCGTGCAGCGAGAGGGCGGCGAAGGTCAGCCGACCGAGCGGCACGTCGCCCGGCGAGGAGAGCGGGACGGCGGCCTCCTGCTCGTCGCTGCGCAGGTAGTAGTGCGGCCGATCGAGGAGCGCCACGCGGAGCGGCTGCTCGTCGGACTTGTGGAAGTCCGCGTAGCGGACGCCGCGGTCGTCCTCCAGGTGGAACCGCCCCTTCAGCTCTCGCGGGAGCACCAGATAGCCCGCCACCCGGCCGGCCACCGGCCGCGCCTCCCCGGCGCGCACGCGCCTGAGCGCGCGCAGGTCGATCAGCTCCGCGCTGCGGTCGCCGCGCGGCGCGCGGGCGTAGATGCTCAACCGGGCGCGAGCGTCGCTCACCTGCAGGTTGGCCGCCGCCACGTACGCCGCGAGCTCCCGGTAGTCGACCAGCCCGTCACCGTTCACGTCCGCGCTCCCCCACAGCGCCGAGAGCAGCTGGTGGCTGAAGATGCCGCTGCGGTAGCGCGCCCACTCGTGGCTCTCGGCCGCCGAGGCGGTGGAGAGCACGACGCCGGTGTTCGGGTACTGGTCGAGGGACTCGCGCGCGAGGAAGGAGCGCAGCGCCTCGCGGACGTTCGGCCCGCGGCGGTTGATCAGGTAGTAGGAGTTGCAGGCGTCGATGATGATGTGGTTCGCCTCGGCTGGCGAGGCGGCGATCACCTCGCGGTAGAGGTCGCTGCGGCTGAGGCGCCGGTCGAGCAGGTTCAGGAACCCCTCGCTCTGCGCGCCCATGTCGCCGTGGCCGGCGAAGTAGAAGTAGAAGACGGTCCGCGCGCCCTGACGGCGGGCCGCGGTCATCGCGCTCCGGAGCTCGCTCATCGCCGCGCGCAGCTCCTCGTGGGTCGGGCGGCGGGCGACCTTGGCCATGGCCGGAAAGACGCGCTGCGTCTCCTGATCGAGGACCCCGAGCAGGACCGCGCGGGTGGCGAAGGTGGAGAGCAGCTCGAAGACGCGCACCCCGTCGTCGTCGGCGTACCGCAGCGGCTTGACGCCGGGGTCGACGCTGCGGTTGTTGGCCACCACCAGCGCGAAGACCTGCTGCGGCGCCGCGGCCGCGGGGCTCACGAGGAGGAGCGCCGGCAGGCAGAGGAGGCAGAGGCGACGCCTCATCGGCCCACCTCCAGCGCTCGGTGCAGCACGAGCGCGCCGGTCGAGGCGAGGTTGCGCTCGAGCTCGGCCAGGCCCGCGGCGGCCAGCTGGCCGCTCGCCAGCGCGCCGTCCGAGAAGACCGCGACGACCTGGAGGCGCCCGGGGCCGATCGGGCCCAGCGCGAGCGCCGCCTCGAGCGGGGCGTCGTCGCGGCTCGGCGAGACCCGCTCGTGGAGCGGCGGCGCCGCGGCCCCGCGGCTGCGGCCGGCGGCGTCGAAGAAGAAGAGCGTCAGGTGCTGCGTCCCGGCGCGCCCGTGCCGGTAGGTGAAGCCCAGGCGGTCGCCGGGGCGGCACACCGGCTGCTCTCCGGGCAGCGGCCGGTCGGGGAGCGAGCGGACCTCGGGCGCGCTACCTCCCGCGGGCTGACACAGGCAGAGCAGGCGCAGCTCGGCGTCGTGGGCGCCGCCGGACCCCGCCCCCCCGCGGGCGGCGAGCTCGCGGTCCTCCGCGGGGGGCGCGTGGCGCGACGGGAGCAGCAGCACGAGCGCCAGCGCCGCCGTCGCGGCCACCGCGGTCCCCACGGCGACCGCTCGCCACCATGGCCGCCGCGCCGTGACAGGCGCCGGGCCCGCCGCCAGCACCGCCTGGCCGAGGAGCTCGCGCTCCAGCGTGGTCAGCACCTGCTCGCCCGCAGGAGGCGGGGCGGCGAAGAGTCGGTCGTGGTACTCGCGGCAGGCGTCGCAGCGCTCGAGGTGACCGCGCAGGCGCTGCCGGTCGCCCCTGCCCTCGACGAAGGTGCGATCGATCAGCTGACGGATGGTCTCGCAGCTCGCGCTCATCATCGCCTCGCTCCCTCTCTCGCGCGCGGGAGGTAGCCGGTGCTCTTCAGGTGGCGGAGCAGCCGGCCGCGGATCTTCTCCTCGGCGGTGCGCACCCAGCGGCGCGTGCGCCCGAGCCGCTGCGCCACCTCCTCCTGCGCCAGCCCCTCGTCGAAGCGGAGCGCCACCAGCTGGCGCTCCTCGACGGTGAGCTGCTCCAGCACCTGCAGCAGCAGAGCGCGGAGCTCGGCGCGCAGGGCCGCCTGCTCTGGCTGCTCGGGCAGCGCCGGCCCGGGCTCCGCGCTGGCCGTCGCCTGCCCCTCCTCGAGCGGCACGCTGCGCAGCCGCTGGTGGCTCGAGCGCAGCGCGTCGATCACCAGGTTCCGCGAGATGGTCCGCAGGTAGCGCTCGTAGGGGCCCAGGCCGTCGTAGGCCAGCCGCGCGCGCTCCTCGAAGGCGCGGCGGAAGGTCTCGAAGACGAAGTCGTGGAGATCGTGCCGGCTGGGCAGGCCGTCGAAGCGCAGGGGGCGGCCCTGGCTCTCGAAGACGAAGCCCCGCTGGAGGTAGCGAGCCACGGGGTCAGCGTAGTGGTGAAACACGATCGCCATCGCCTCCCGGTCTCCCCGGCGGAAGCGCTGCAGCAGCACGCGGTCGTTGAGCAGCAGCATTCCTCACCGTGGGATGACGGAGCAGGGACCGTTCCTGGCCGGACTTTTTTTATCATCGTCGTGCGCCACGTTGGAGGCAAGGAGATAGGCGGGGTTAGCCTGCCGGGCGCGCTCGCGCAGGCGCTCTTCGCCGAGGGAGGCGCCGAGGAAGCTGATCCCGCCTGGTGACCCGGGCGACCTGGAGCACGACGCGACGCTCAAGGGCTGATGCCCACCACGGCCATGCTGCTTTCGGCGACGATCGGCCAGCTCCACTCGATCATGGCGGCCGGGGAGTAGGCGCCCTCGGCGATCCAGGCAGCATCGCCACCGACGGAGATCTGCCCGGGGGCACCGGTCAGCGGGCCGGCCCCCGGGGCCAGCGCGATCAGGCCGACCTGGAGGGTGCTCCCCCCACCGCCCGTCGCGGCCCTCCCCTTGCTCCGCTGCGTACTGCATCCCTCGGCCGGCTTCTGGGTCTGCCACGCGGTCGCACAGACGAAGAGCCCGCTCGTGGCGCTGGGCGCGGTGATCGAGAGATCGAGGGCGGGGGTCAGGCCCGAGGTGTCGAAGGCCGTGAACACCGCGGTGGAGAGCAGGCCGGCGGCAAGCTGGCTGCAGGCCAGCGGCACGGGCTTCCCGTTCAGCACCACCACCAGGTCTTTCGCCTCGATCGGGCTCGTCGCACGGGCGGCGACCTCGACCACCAGCAAGGTCCCAGCCCCCTTGATGGTCCTCGAGCTGGCTACGCCGCTCGCGGCCCAGCACTCTGCAGCCCGGGGAAGCAGCACCGAGGGCTGGTCCGCGGAGAGCTCGAGGTCGGGCTGGATCACATCACCTGGGAGTTGCCGATCGGTGGCCTCGAGCTCGGCCGGCGAAGCGTCAGGGGCAAACGCCTGGTCCGTCGCGGCGCTCGTCCCGGAGGACCACCCGAGGAGCAGGTGGCAGCCCGGCGCCAGAGAGGCGAGCACGGCGAGCCGGAGCAACGAGAGCATGGAGGGATCACACTCGAAGCCTCCGAGGCGGTCAAGCTGGCTTCACGACCCGCGGCGAGAGCTGCGAGCTCTCCCATCCTCGAGGTGAGGACCCGCGGGGGGGGGACGCCGGGCTACCCGCCGAGCGCGTAGCTCTCGAGGAGCTCGAGCCCGCTGCGGACGGCGGGGCTGACCTTCTCGATATAGATCGGCGTCTGCCGCGCCCAGGCGACCCGGACGGCGTCGAAGAGCAGCGCGTGGAGGAAGCTCTGGGTGCAGATGCTGAAGTTGGCGAAGTTGAGCGAGATGGGCGAGCGCTTGATCAGCAGCGGCTGCAGCTGGTCCTCGGAGAAGCGCTGCGCGGCGACGGTGTCCTCGGAGGCCACGCTGACCAGGAAGCGACGGGCCTCCGGCGGCGGCACGTCGAACCGCAGCCAGCGGTGCACCGCGCGCTGCGGGGTGCGCTCCTGAGCCAGCTTCGAGATCCGCACCATCAGGCCGTCGTAGTCCTGCACCTCGTCGCTCGGCAGCTCGAAGGCCACCAGCGTGCCCGGGAAGCCGAGCCCTCGCGGCTTGAGGAACTCGAGGGTGTGCTGGCCCTTCCCCTCGAGGTCCCCCCGCAGCGAGAGCGAGGCGCCGCGCGACGCGATCAGCAGCCGGCCCGCGGTGAGCTTGGCCATCTCGGCGACGAAGAAGAGACCCATGCCTGCGTTCTGGACCGATCCGGTGAGACCCTCGTCGAAGGCTCCGGAGACGTGCGGCCAGAGCGCCTTGCTGAGCGCCTCCTCGGGGTCGGTCAGCCGGGGGTGGCGCGGCAGGAGCGAGCGCTGGATCCCGATACCCGCGTCGGCGACGCAGACCTGCACCATCTTGCGCTCGGCGTAGCCCGGGAGCGGCGGGCCCATGACCTGCGCCGCCACCACGCCGCCGAGCTTGTCGCCGCTGTGCTGGATCGCGTTCCGCAGCAGCTCCACGATCACGTAGAAGATCATCTTGCGGGTGGCGACCGCAGGGTCGTCGCTGCCGGCGATCAGCATGCGCGCGATGTCCCAGGCGGCCGGCTCGATGGCGGGGAAGTCGCCGATCAGCTGGAGCCGGACGGTGCGTCCTGGCTCGAGCGGCACCGCGCACGGCTCGCCTCCGATCAGCTCCGAGAGACCGACGGCGTGGGCGAAGCGTGAGGCAGGGCCGCGTCCCTCCGAGCGTACCGACAGCGGTCGCTCGCGGACGGGGAGCGCCAGCGAGCCGATGCCCGCGAGGCCCCAGACCTGGGCGAAGGCGAGGCTGTCGAGGTCGACCTCGGAGTGCCCCGAGGCGAGCCAGGAGAGCAGCTCCTCGGGCAGATCGAGAGAGATTCGAGTCAGCTCGGAGGACATCGTCCAAGTCTCCCCTCAGTTCGCGTGGGAAGCAACCGCCGGGCAGGTCGGGTCGCATCTGCGGCTCGGGCTGATTGTCTGGCTCACCAGATCTCTGCTACCGTCCCTTCCTCATTGAGTGTTGGTCGCGGCAGCTGCCGACGTGCGGGGCGCCGCTCCACCCTGACACAAGCGCGGCCTCCAGTCCGAGAGAGCGGAGCCCGGAACCATGGCACAGCAGATCACCTTCGAGGACCTCCAGCGCGCCGCCGCGAGCCGCGACCCGCAGCTCGCCGAGCTCGTCTGCGCCTACCTGGAGCAGCTCGATCCGCCCGAGAACGTCCCCGAGGACTACGAGGTGCTGCCCGGCGAGTCGGGCGGCGTGCCGCAGCTCCCGCCCGACGCCTGGACCCTCGGCCGGCTGCGCGTGACGCTGGCGCCGGATCGCCTCGCCCACAGGACCGCGAGCGAGCGCAAGGCCGCCCGGCGCGAGGGCTGGGCCGCGCTGCTGGCCGCGCCGCACCCGCCGCCGCGGCTCCGGCTCGGCGCGCTGGTGGTGGAGCTCTACGAGAGCGGCGAGGAGACCGCGCGGGCCGCGCTGCTCGAGATCTTCGCGCGCGCCCGGGTGGGCTGGGGGCTCTGGCAGGGGATGAAGCGGGTCTACAAGCTCGCCGAGGAGCGCCACGACGCGGGCATGTTCGGCGTCCTGGCCGCGCGCTTCGACCTGATGGCGAGCACCGCCCACACCGGGGAGATCGGCGCCGGCACCTTCGTCTACATGCGGCGACGCGCCTGGCGCTACCTCAGGCAGCTCGGGGTCGCCGTCCCGGAGCTCTACCCGCAGCTCGCGGCGCAGGTGCTGCGCCATTACCCGCGCAGCTACAGCTTCAGCGGCTCCTGGGTGGCCAGCCAGATCTGGGGCCACAAGCAGCTGATCGGCAGCGGGCGCGGGGCGGTCGCGACGCCGCCGCGCGAGCTCGAGCAGCGCGCGTTCGACGAGGCCTGGAGGCTCTCGCCCGAGCCGCTGCTCCGGCTCCTCGAGGACGCGCAGCACGACGCGGTCTGCGACTTCGCGGCGCGCTCGCTGCTCAGGGACTTCCCGCAGGCCCTGCGCGAGGTCGATCCGCGCTGGCTCGCGCGCCTCGGCCGCAAGCCGCTCGCTGCGGTCCACGACTTCGTGGTCAAGCTCCTCGAGGGGAGCCCGGAGCTGCATCAGTCCCGGCTGCGCGGCCTCGGGCTGCACGAGATGGTGCTCGGGCTCCTCACCTCGCCGAGCGCCACGGCGCGCGCCTACGCGATCGCCTACGCCCGCGCGCACGCGCACGATCTCCCGGTCGCCGAGCTGGTGCGGCTCGTCGTCGAGGGCGAGCGCGAGGTGAAGGCGCTGGCGCTCGAGCGGCTGCAGGGCCGGCCGGCTCGCGAGCTGGGCCTGCCGGCGCTGGTCAAGCTGCTCGGGGTCCACAGCAGCGCCGAGCTCGCGCGCGCGAAGGTGAAGGAGGCGTTCACGCCGGCTGACCTCGACGCGGAGCTCTACATCCAGCTCCTCGAGCTCGCCGGGAGCGCGGCGAAGTTCGTCGAGGAGTGGTACCGGGAGGCCCGGCAGGTGGTGCCGGCCCGCTTCCTCACCGCGCTCCTCGAGGACCGCCGCTGCGGCTGGCAGCAGCGGCGCTTCGCGCTCGAGGAGCTCGGCAAGCGGCCGGGCGCCGAGCTCGGGCTCGACTGGATCAAGAAGAACCTCTTCGATCCGCAGCTCGGGGCGACGGTGGCGGGCTGGCTGCAGCGCGGGATGCTGCGCAGCATGGCCGTCGACCTCGAGTGGCTGAAGGGGCTGGTGATGCGGCCCGCGCTCCGTGGGCTGGCCGTGCAG
>JAKLHH010000349.1 GCA_022710245.1 Myxococcota bacterium | reverse complement strand
AGGCCCTCGATCCGGTAGGTGGTGCCGGCGGAGATGGCGCCGTGCAGCTCGTCGTCGACGAAGACCTGCGCGCCGTGGGCCGGCTCCAGCCTGAGCTCGACGACGCCCGCCGGCCGCGCGGCGCGATCCGCGTCGAGCCGTCGCACCAGCAGGTAGGCGCCCGCCAGCGCCACCGTCGCGAAGGCGCTGAAGGCGAGGATGTGGATCCAGCGCCCGCCGCGGCGCCGCGCAGGCGCTGGCGTGTCGACGAGGAGCAGCGCGGGCCCGCCAGGCGGTGCGGCCGCGGGCTCCGCCGGGACGGCGACGCGACCGATCGGCGTGCGGGCCCGCGGGGTCGGGGTCGAGGCCACCACCTCGAGGAGCTCGAGGGGCCGGGGAGCCGGTCCGGTCGGCGTGTGCGCGTGCGGCGTCGCCTCGAGCGGGGTCGACGGGTGCGGCGTGCGCTCCCGCTGAGCGACCTGCGCCGGCCCGAGCAGGATGGGCTCCTGCAGCTCCTCGGCGCCTCGCCGGGCCGCGGGCTGCGGCTCCAGCACCGGGCGCCGTGGGTCCAGCACCGGGCGCCGCTGCGGGCGCTCGCCCGGGGCTTCGCCCCTTCGCCCTCGGGTCAGCTCCTCGGTGGCGCCGTCCTCGTCGACGACTGGCACGCTGCGCTCGCGGAGATCGCGGAGCAGGTCGCGCTGGGCCGCGATCTCCTCGGCGAAGTGCTCCTCGACCCAGCGCGCCATCTGCCGCCCGGTGAAGCCCTCGCCGCGGCAGACCTCCTCGAGCTCCTCCTGCATGTCGCCCGCCCGCGTGAAGCGCGCGTCGCGCCGGCGAGCCAGCGCCCGCGCGCAGATGCGGTCCAGCGCCGGCGGGAGCCCGCGCGTCCGCGTCGAGGGCGGCAGCGCCTTCGCGTGGCGGACGTTCTCCAGCGTGGCCCGATCGTTGGCGCCCAGGAAGGGGCTGCGGCCGGCGAGGAGCTCGTAGAGGACCACGCCCGCGCCGAAGATGTCCGAGCGGTGGTCGAGCTCCTCGCCGCTCGCCTGCTCCGGGGACATGTACGCGTACTTGCCCTTGATCCCCATCACCGCCGTCTCGGTCACCCGGTCCGCCGCCTTGGCGATGCCGAAGTCGATCAGCTTCACCTCGCCCTCGAAGGAGACCAGGATGTTGCTCGGGCTGACGTCGCGATGAACGATGCCGAGCGGCCGCCCCGAGGGATCGCGCTTGCCGTGCGCGTGGTCCAGGGCCGCGCAGACGTGGAGCACGATGAAGGCGCCCACGGCCGGCGGGATCGGCCGCTGCGCCTTGCGGAAGCGGCGGAGGACGCGCCTGAGGTCGATGCCCTGCACGTACTCCATGGCCAGGAAGTAGTTGTCTCCGTCGCGCCCGAACTCGAAGATCTGCCCGATCGATCCGTGCGAGAGGCTGGCCGAGATGCGCGCCTCGTCGACGAACATCCGCACCAGCTCCTCGTTCCTGGTAAGCTGGGGCAGGATGCGCTTGACCGCCACCAGTTTCTCGAAGCCCGCCTCGCCCCGCGCGCGGCCGAGGAGCACCTCGGCCATGCCGCCGGCGCCGAGGCGGTGCAGGATCTGGTAGCGGCCGATCAGCTCCATGGCCGTCCCATCATAGCCGAAACCCCTCCCCCCGCGCACTGACCCGCACCTCCGGGTACGGGTCGACCGGCGAGCGCCGTGGCTGCGCCATCCGCCGTTGCGCCACCTGCTGAGCGCGGTGTACTTTCCGGAACGCCGCGCTGGCCGCCGCTGGCGTGCTTCCAGGAGGTCCCCACGTGCTCCGTTCCCTGACGACCCTCGCTCCGCTCGCGCTCGCGCTCCTCGCCGGGTGCCACACGACACCGGACCGCTCGCCGTGCGCCGACTTCGACTGCTCGGGGCACGGGACCTGCGCGGCGGTGCCGACCGCGGCGGGCGCCGTCGCGACCTGCCTCTGTCAGCCGGGCTACTCACCCTCGGCCTCTGGCTGGCTCTGCCTCCCGCAGAGCGACGGCTCGCTCTGCGCCGGCGTCACCTGCTCCGGCCACGGCACCTGCGCCTCGGTGCAGGGGAAGGCGCGCTGCCTCTGCGCCGACGGCTTCGCGGCGAGCGCCGACGGCCTCGGCTGCGGCGATCCCTGCGCCGGCGTCACCTGCTCCGGCCACGGCAGCTGCACCGTGTCCGGCAGCCTCGCGCGCTGCGAGTGCCAGTCGGGCTACCGTCTCTCGACGGACGGGCTCACCTGCGCGGCCGGCTGGCCTGACACGACGCTCGTCTATCAGCTGACCTCCGACCAGTACCCCGACTGGATCATGGGGCGGATGAACCTCGACCTCGGGCAGCAGGCCTCGGGCCGCCTCACCGAGTCGGTCAGCTTCGACCTCTACATCGACCACACCGGTGGCGGCGGCGGCTGGAAGGGCCTCTTCCGCCGGAGCCTGGTGCGCTATGACCTCGACGCGAGCGGGCTCGAGGTGAAGGGGCTCGAGTTCGACGACTCCTACACCGAGGGGAACGTCGGCCGCCGCCGCTGGGGCAAGGCGAGCTTCGCGGGCGGCGCGGGGAGCGTCACCTTCCAGCGCCTGGACAAGCTCGCCAGCAGCTCGCTCTCCTACACGGGCAAGGCGCCGCCGGTGCCCATGCTCGGCGGCCTCGAGCACCCGGGCTGGTCCCTCGGCTGCTTCTCACCGGTCTTCTACACGCTGGCGCTCCGCCGCTACGACAAGGTGAAGAAGGGCACGCAGCAGCTCGAGGTCTTCTGGCCCGAGGCGAGCGCGGTGGGCACCGTGACCGTGACCGCCGACGCCGCCTACACCGACGAGAAGCCGGTCCTCAGCTTCCCCGACCAGGACCTCGTCGTCACCTACCAGGATGAGCTGCCGCTCACCATCCACCTGGTCGGCGAGGAGATGACCTGGACCCGCTCGGTGGGGACCCCGGCGGACCTGAACCTGGGCCCGGCGAAGACCGCCACCGCGTTCACGCCCGCCGCGCTCCCCACCGACCTCACCGAGACCACCACGACCTTCAGCTCGGCGGACGGGACCACCCTCGCCGGAGCGCTGACCCGGCCCACCGGCAAGTCGGGCGCGCTCCCCGCGGTGCTGCTCGTCTCCGACCTCTTCGCGAAGGACCGCGACGCGCCCTTCTCCCGGCTGCCACAGATCGATCTCTTCCGCCACCTCGCGGCGCACCTCGCGCACGCCGGGTACGCCTCGCTCCGCTTCGACCCCCGCGGGCACGGCGCCAGCAAGGGCGACGCGACCAAGGCCACCCTCGCCGCGCTCACCGCCGACGTCGGCGCGGCTCTCGATGCGCTCGCTGGCGCGACCTCCATCGACAAGGACAAGGTCTTCGTCCTCTCGTTCAGCACCGCCTCGCTGCTCGCGCTCTCCGCGCTCCCGGGCAAGCAGGTGCGCGGCTACATCGCCCTGACGCCGGTGCTCAAGGAGCTGGAGAAGATGATCACCTACAGCGCCATCGCGCACGTCAAGGCGGCCGGCTTCTCCACCAACTTCCAGACCCAGCAGGCGCAGCAGATCGGCGCGACCCTGCAGAAGCTCAAGGACGGCACCTTCGAGCAGCCGGTCTACCGCACCATCTCCGCGGCGCTCTGGAAGGAGCTCCTCACCCTCGACGGCACCAGCCTGCTCACCGGCTTCAACGGGCCGGTGCTCGCGCTGCGAGGCGACGCGGACCTGCAGGTCCCGCCCGAGCAGCTGGAGGCCATCACCGCGAGCGGCAAGCAGAGCCTCACCGTCAAGACCCTGACCGGCACCACGCACCTCTTCGCGGCCGCGGCGGCGAGCGATCCGCTGTGGGAGTCGGCGGTGCTGCCGCTCGACCTGCCCGCCACAACCCTCGACGCCATCCTCACCTGGCTGGCCGCGAACTGAGGAGGAGACCATGAGAGCCCTCACCCTGATCGTGATCGCCCTCCTCCCCGCGGCCGCGCTCGCCGGCCCGCGCACCCGCCTGACCCTGGCCCCGCCGCGCGCCCCTGCCGGGCCGCAGCTGCGGCTGCCCGGCTACACTGGCGACCTCACGCCGGGCCGGCCGGCGCTGCCCGAGCGCGAGGTGCAGGTCGCCCTCCACCCCGGCGCTGACCTCGCCTCGCTCCGGCTCGAGGTGCGGAGCGGACCGGTCGACACCCTCCCCGGCCGCGCCTCGCTGAAGCCCAACCCGCCGATCCTCGTCCTCGGTCGCGAGGCGCGCTACCACTCGGGCGAGCTCCGCCTCGAGGGCGGGCGCGACCCGCAGGCCTACGGCGCGGAGATCTTCCCGGCCCAGCCGGTCCTGCGCGGGCGGATCAGCAACCGCCGGGGGCTCCTCGTCCTGCACCTCCGCCACGTGCCGCTCCGCTACCGCCACTCGGCCGGCGAGCTGCTCCTCGATCGCCAGACCGAGGTGCTGGTGCACTACCGGCTGCGCGACGAGCGGCCGCCCGCGCCCGACGCGCAGCTCCTGCCGCACCTCGCGGCGGTGGCGAACGCGGACCAGGCCGCCGCCTGGTACCAGGCGCGCCTCGCCGACACGGCGGCGAAGCCGGGCTACGCGATCGTCATCCCCGACGTGCTCTCCTCCGCCTCGACCCGCCTGGAGGGCTTCGTCAAGGTGAAGGAGGCGCAGGGGCTGGCGGTGACGATCGTCAAGGACGCGGACCGCGCCGCGATCAAGATCAAGGACGGCGAGGGGGACGCGGAGCGCATCCGGGGCTGGCTGCAGCAGAACTACAAGGCGCTGAACCTGACGTACCTCCTCCTCGTCGGCAACCCCGACCCGCGGCGGCCTGGCGTGCCGATGAAGCTCGTCTCGCCGCTGCTCAAGGACCTCACCACCGACGAGAAGGAGGCGCCGAGCGACTACTACTACGCCGACCTGACGGGCAACTGGGACCTCGACGGCGACGGCAAGTTCGGCGAGTATCCCGACGACAAGGGCGACGCCGGGGTGGACTTCACCCCCGAGGTGCTGGTCGGCCGCATCCCCATCTACGACAGCAACGTGAGCGTCCTCGACAAGGTCCTCGACAAGCTGATCGGCTACGCCACCGAGGGTGGCGACCGCGCCTGGCGCAAGCGCGTGCTGCAGCCCGCGGCGATGCTCTTCTACAAGGGCGAGTACAACCAGCCGAGCCTCGGACGCATGGACGGCGCCGCCGCCGTCGCCGATCCGATCTGGGATCAAGCGATCAAGGACCACGGCTTCACCCGCTTCCGCCTCTACGAGAAGGCCGGCCTCGACCCGTCCAAGGCGGAGACCGACGCGCCGCTCAGCCAGGAGAACGTCATCGCCGAGTGGAAGAAGGGCTACGGGCTCGTCACCATGGTCGGGCACGGCTCCTCGGACGCCATCTGGCGCCACGTCTTCGTGAAGGACGACGACAGCAGCGGCTGGCCGAACTTCAACGAGGTCGACGACTCGCCCTTCCTCACCTACGACTCGCTGCGCCAGCTCGACGACACGCGGCCCTCGATCGTCTTCCACAACAGCTGCTCGAACGGCACGCCCGAGGACGCGGACAACCTGGGCGCCGGGCTCCTGCGGCAGGGCGCCATCGCCACCGTCTCCAGCACGCGGGTAGCCTACGTGGTGCAGGACACCAGCATCTTCAACCTGGCCCGCGACTCGGTGGCCCTGCTCCTCGATAACCACCCGCTCGGTGACTCGCTCTTCCAGGCGAAGGTGGGGCTCGCCACCGGCACCTCGGTGAGCGGCATCGCGTGGTTCACCGTGTTCGAGGCGAACCTCTACGGCGACCCGTCGACCTCGCTGGTCGCCTGCGTCAAGGACGCCGACTGCGACGACGGCAAGCTCTGCAACGGCAAGGAGACCTGCCAGGCGGGGGCCTGCGTCGCCGGCAAGGCCGTGGTCTGCAAGAGCGACGATCCGTGCACCGAGCAGACCTGCCAGGAGCCGAGCGGCGCCTGCAGCGGACAGGCGCGGCCCGACGGTGAGGCCTGCGACGACCAGCAGTTCTGCACCTTCGGCGAGGTCTGCCAGGCGGGCAAGTGCGTCGGCTCGCCGCGCTGCGCGGCGCCGGGCAATCCCTGCGTGGCGGCGACCTGCGACGAGGCGAAGAAGAGCTGCGACGTGCAGCCGGTGCTCGAGGGCGAGCGCTGCCACGAGGGCACCGATCGCGTCGGCACCTGCCGCAAGGGGATCTGCGAGCCGGACTCGAGCGGGTGCAGCGTGAGCGGCGCCGGGGCCGCCGGGCTCCCGCTGGTGCTCGCGCTCCTCGGGCTGCTCGTCGGCCTGCGCAGGACACGCTGCAGCAGGAGGGCGTGATGGGGACCTCCCACGGCGGGCTCCTCGTCGAGGTGGTGACGAACGGGCCGTTCCTGGAGAACTGCTACCTCGCCGCCGAGGCCGCGAGCCGCAAGGCGATCGTGATCGACCCTGGCAGCGAGCCCGAGCGGATCCTCGGCGAGGTGCGACGGCTCGGCCTCGACGTGCAGCTCCTCGTCTGCACCCACGCGCACATCGACCACGCGGGGGCGGTCGCCCCGCTGCAGCGTCTCCTGGGGGCGCCGCTCGCGCTCACCGCTGCCGAGCGCCCCTACCTCGAGCACCTGCCGCACCAGGCGGCGATGTTCGGGCTCGACGAGGTGGAGGTGCCCACCGTCTCACGCGAGCTCGCGGCGGGCGAGGCGATCGAGGTCGGTGGGCTGCGGGCCAGCGTCCTCTCCACTCCAGGCCACACCGCCGGTGGCTGCTGCCTCTACTTCGCCGCCGAGGGCGTGGTCTTCGTCGGCGACACGCTCTTCGCGGGCTCCGTTGGCCGGACCGATCTCCCGGGGGGCTCCACGCGCGCGCTGCTCACCTCTATCCGCGAGCAGCTCCTCACGCTCGAGGATGAGGTGGTGGTCTACAGCGGGCACGGGCCCGAGACGAGCATCGGCGCAGAGCGCAGGTCGAACCCGTATCTGCAGCCGGGCGCCTCGCTTGACTCCGACTCCGACTCCGGCGCCGACGGCTGATCTGTGCGCTGTCGCGCTGTCGCGCACGCGCCTCCGCGCGATGGCGCTGCGCTCACGTAGACTGATGCCAAGGGCGCTGTCGCTCACGCGCCTCCGCGCGATGGCGCTGCGCTCACGTCGCGCTGGTCCTGCAATCACGTCGGCTGACGCAGGGGCCCTCTCGCGCTGGTCCTGCAATCACGTCGGCTGACGCAGGCCCTCTCGCGCTGGTCCTGCAATCACGTCGGCTGACGCAGGGGCCCTCTCGCGCTGGTCCTGCAATCACGTCGGCTGATGCAGGGGCGCGTCGGCTGACGCCAGGGCCCGGGGCTGATCCAGCGCTCGGACCACTCGGCCCGCGGACCTTGGCAAGGAGAACGCTGGGCGCGAGTCACGTCGGGGGCCGATTCGCCGAGCGCTGATCGCCCGGGTGGAGCACACGCTCCTGGCGCTCGACGAGGGTCCTTGGGCCGAGTGGTCCTCGCCTCGGC
>JAKLHH010000348.1 GCA_022710245.1 Myxococcota bacterium | reverse complement strand
CGCGAGGGCTCGGTGTGAGGGGCCACGGAGCGCGAGGGCTCGGTGCGCCGCGGTTCGGGCTTCGGTCCGGTGACCGACGGCTCCGAGCCGCGCCCGACCTTGCCGAAGGGGTAGCTCTTCGGCGTGTGCGGTGTCGCCGCGCCCGCGAGCTGCTGGTACGTCTCGCGATCCTCGTCGGCGCCCGGCGGGAACGCGCTGCCCATGAACTGCGACAAATGGAAGGGCATCAGCGCGATCCGCAGGTCCAGCAGGTGCTGCTCGATCTCCGCCTGCAGCTCGGCCGCGCGGTGGTAGCGCTGCTCGCGGTCCTTGGCCAGGCAGCGGAGGATGATCCGCTCCAGCTCCGGGGAGAGGCTCGGCTCGAGCTCGCGCGGCGGCGTCGCCGGTCGGTTCATGATCCGGTTCAGGATCTGCGCGTGGTTGTCGCCGGTGAACGGCATCTGTCCGCAGACCAGCCGGTAGAGCACGACCCCGAGCGCGTAGATGTCGATGCGCTGGTCGAGGGGCAGCCCCTCGACCAGCTCGGGGGCCATGTAGCTGTACTTGCCCTTCAGCGTGCCCTGCGTCGTGTAGCTCTCGACGGTGCGGGCCTTGGCGATGCCGAAGTCGACCAGCTTGATCTGGCCGGTGTAGGTGACGAGGATGTTCTCCAGCGAGACGTCGCGGTGGATGATCTGCAGCGGCTGGCCGGTCGGGTCGGCGAGCGCGTGCGCGAACTCCAGCGCGCCCGCCGCGTCGGCGGCGATGCGCAGGGCCACCTCGACCGGCATCCGCAGCGAGGCGCGCTGCAGAGCCCGCAGGATGCGCGTCAGGTTGCGCCCGTCGATGTACTCCATCGCCATGTAGTGGACGCCCTCGTCCACCCCGAAGTCGAAGATCTGGACGACGTTCGGGTGGTTGATGAGGGCGGCCAGCTTGGCCTCGTTCTGGAACATCTGCACGAACTGCGGATCGTCCGCGAGCTGCGGCAGGATGACCTTGAGGACCAGGATCTTGGTGAAGCCGGACGGTCCCCCCTGACGCGCGAGGTAGACCTCGGACATCCCGCCGGTGGCGAGCTTGCCGAGGATGGTGTACCGGGCGACCGTGGCGCCCGGCTCGAGGAGTGACATCGGCTGGAGTCTAATACAGGATCGGCGGGGCAGCATCTTTCCGCCCTGGGCGGGCTTCGAGGCGCGGCCAGCGACCCGGCGCTGCGCTCCCAGCTCTCGGCGGACGGCCGGCGCTACTACGAGCGGCTCACCAGGGACTAGCTACCAGAGCGCCCCGCTGATCTGCACCGCCGCCCCCGAGGGGAGCGGCACCTGCAACTGACCAACCCCTCAACCCCTCAACCGACCTTCACCTCTCGACCCGTCTCCTGCCGAGCCGCACCAGCGGCCTGGACACACCTCCGCCGAGTGCCATGCTTTGCGCTCTGTCACGCGCGGCTACCAGCGGAGGCGCTGCGACGGAGGCTCCGCGGACGATCGGCCACGCTTCGGACCAGGAGGAAGCCATGAGCAAGAGACGAGTCTTCATCACGGGGTGCAGCGCAGGTTTCGGGCGCGACGCGGCGCGTGCGCTCGCCGAGCGCGGGCACACGGTCTACGCGACGATGCGAGGGCTCGAGGGGAAGAACGCCGAGGCCGCGCAGGAGCTGCGCGCCTTCGCGAGGCAGGGGGGACACGCCCTCCACCTCCACGAGCTCGACGTCACCGACGAGCGCTCCGTCGAGAGCGCAGCCGCCTGGGCGGTCGAGCAGGGGGGCGTCGACGTCGTGATCCAGAACGCCGGCGTCGGCACCTACGGGGTGCAGGAGACCTTCACGCTCGAGCAGGTCCAGGGCATCTTCGACGTCAACGTCTTCGGCGTGCTGCGGGTGAACCGGGCGCTCCTGCCCCACCTGCGCCAGAAGGGAGAGGGGCGGATCGTCTACGTCTCGAGCGGGCTCGGCCGCCTCGTCTTCCCCTTCCTCGGCCCCTACACGGCGAGCAAGTTCGCGCTCGAGGCGCTCGCGCAGGCCGCTTCCTACGAGCTCGACCCCCTCGGGATCGAGTCGATCGTCGTGCAGCCCGGCGCCTTCGGGACCACCTTCTCGCAGCACTCGGTCCATGCCGCCGACGTCGCGCGCCTCGCCGGCTACGGACCGGTGCCGAGGATGATGGAGGGCTTCGTCAAGGGCTTCGAGGAGCGCGCGAGGGCCGGACAGCTCGGCAAGCCCGAGGAGCTGGTCCAGGCGCTGGTCGAGGTCGTCGAGGCCCCGCGAGGCTCGCTCCCCGCCCGCCGCACCGTCGGAGCGGACGTCTACGAGCCCGTCACCGCGATCAACCAGGTGAGCGAGGAGGTCCACGACCGCCTGCTCCGGGCGTTCGGGATGCGAGGCGGCGATGCCCATCGCTGAGGTCGCCTGACGGCGTGACCACGCGCAGCGTGTCCTGGTCCCTGCCGGAGCTCGGTGGGGCTGAGTCTGTGCCGACGGCGGGAAGTGGATCTGGCAGACGAAAGGGGGTGTTCCCTCGGTCAGTCGAGCTGGATGGCGCGCCTCGGCGTGCCGTCGCCGCTGAAGCCGATCAGGGTGCCGGAGGGGACGCGGACCTCGTCCCTGGTCTTCTTGAGCACGATCCCGAAGCAGCGGTTGCGCTCGTTGAAGATCGGGTAGTCGCGCACCACCTTGAACCCATCGAGGCTGCCCAGGAACGCCTGCACCGTCATCGGCCGGCCGGCGCGGTCCTGGAGCTGCAGGCTGTCCTTGCCGAGGCTGAGGAAGAGGTAGCCGCCCTTCTTCAGCACGTGCGCGTAGCGGTCGAGGGTGGTGAGCGGATCCTGGGTGTAGGCGAGCGCGCCGAGGTTGTCGGTGATGACGTTGACGCGGCCGACCTTGGCGGCGAAGGCCTCGCGGCTGTGCTGCTCGACGTAGCCCTCGACGTAGCGGAAGCGCGTCCCCTGGGCGCGCTCGAAGGCCGCGAGCTGCTGGTCGGGCTCGCGGCTCCAGACCATGGCGACGTTCTGGCCCTGCGCGCGCGCCTCGGCCATGTAGCCCTCGGCGTCCGCCTGACTGTCCGGCCGCTTCGCCGAGAGCGCGACCAGGCGCGCCTTGCCGCCCGCCGCCGCGTAGTCCTGCTGGGCGCCTGCCCAGCCGGCGCCCACGTCGAGCCAGACCGCGTCGCCCGGGAGCCGCATCATCAGCCGGTAGAAGGGCGAGCGGCGGAGCGGCATCTGCGGGACCTCGCGCAGGCGGTAGTCCCGCGTCGGCAGCTCGAGGGTCGCGTGGCGCGGCCGGTAGGTGAGGCGGTTCGAGTAGTCGGAGAGGCTGCGCGAGATCTGAAAGTCGTTCAGCCGGACCTTGGTGTCGCTCGTGCGGACCTGCCGCAGCTCCACCGAGGGGTGGACGCGGAGCAGCGGCGGCGGCGGCGGCGCAGCGAGCGCGCCAGCGGCGGTGAGGACGAGGACGAGGACGAGGGGTGTTCTCATGCCCCCGGCCCTTGCAGGTTTCTGGCCAGCTCGTTGGGGGCGGCGCGCCAGGAAACCGAGGGCGCGGGGAGGGCGCGGACCTCCGGGGTGGCGATGCGGGTTGCCACTCGCGCCGCGAGCTGTGGTGCCTCGAGTCCTCAGCGGAGCCGGGCGGCGGACCCGGCGCGCAAGCGGTTCGCGTTCTTCACCCGGGGAGTGAGCTACCAGAGCGCCCCGCTGATCTGCACTGCCGCCCCCGAGGGGAGCGGCACCACGGTCGCGACCGGGCGCTCGGCCGCGGCCCGGCGGTGGCCCACCCAGAAGAGGATGCCCGAGGTGATCGCCGCCGCGCCGGCCACCCCGAAGAGGATGTTGGCAGCCAGCGCGCGGCTCGTCGCCGCGTCGTGGTGATCCTTGGCCGCGCCGTAGGGGAGCGTGAGGTCGTCGGCCTGGCTCGCCTCGGAGCGCGAGCTGAGCCCGAGCCCGAGCCCCGCCACGCCGCAGGCGCCGGCGAGCCCCAGCGTGAGCCAGGCCGGCCAGTTCACCCGCGAGATCGGCCGGGGCGGTGGAGGTGTCGGCGCGCTCGCCGGCGAGGTGGCCGGCGGCGGCGTGGTCAGCGGCTGCGAGGGCGTCGTCGGCTCCGTCCCCCCGCCCAGCTCCCGTCTGACGCGCTGGAAGAGCTGCTGGATCTTCGGCGAGGTCTGCTCCGGGAGCTCGATCGCGGCCTGCAGCTCGAGGGCGGCGCGGAAGCTCGCCCGCGCCTTCTCGGCCTGCAGCAGGTTGAACTGCGCGATGCCGAGGTAGAGGTGGACGCGGGCCTTCTCCTCGGGGCTCTGCCCGCGGAGCTTGAGCGCCCTCTGCAGCTCGCCGAGCGCCTTCGCGTCCTCCATGTCGTTGAGCAGCCGGATCCCGCGCTGGAGGTGCGGGTTCGGCCGTGCCTGCGCCGAGGCAGCGGAGAGCGAGAGCGCGAGCGCGAGCAGCGGGAGCCAGCGGGCGAACCTCATCGCACCCTCATCAGGGAGTCCGCCTCGATCGTACGCGTCCGCGCGGCGCGCGGTCAACGCCCCTTGCCACGCCACGCCCCTTGCCACGCCCCTTGCCGATCCCTCACCGCCCTGGCATCTTGCCTGCGAGCGCCGTCGCAGCGAGAATGCCGCGACGCTGCAGCTGCAGATGAGAGGAGCCAGACGTGAGCACCAGCGAGAAGATCACCCCCCGGGCCGAGGACTTCGCGGCCTGGTACCAGGACGTCATCCGCCAGGGCGACCTCGCCGAGCCGGCCGAGGTGGTCAAGGGCTGCATGGTCATCAAGCCGCACGGCTACGCGATCTGGGAGAAGATCCAGGCGCAGCTCGATCGGCGCTTCAAGGAGACGGGCCACAAGAACGCCTACTTCCCGCTCCTCATCCCGGAGAGCTTCCTCAAGCGCGAGGCCCAGCACGTGGAGGGCTTCTCGCCCGAGCTCGCCGTGGTCACCATCGGCGGCGGCAAGCAGCTCGAGGAGGCCTACGTGGTGCGGCCCACCTCGGAGACCATCATCGGCCACTTCTTCGCCAAGTGGATCAACTCCTGGCGCGACCTGCCGCTGCTCATCAACCAGTGGGCGAACGTGATCCGCTGGGAGCTGCGCACGCGCATGTTCCTGCGCACCTCGGAGTTCCTCTGGCAGGAGGGGCACACGGCGCACGCCTCGCACGACGAGGCGCTCGCCGAGACGCGCCGCATGCTCGACGTCTACGCGGAGTTCGCCGAGGGCTGGATGGCGATGCCGGTGATCAAGGGGCGCAAGACCGAGAGCGAGAAGTTCGCCGGCGCCGACGCCTCCTACTGCATCGAGGCGATGATGCAGAACGGCCTCGCGCTGCAGGCCGGGACCAGCCACGACCTCGGCCAGAACTTCGGCAAGGCCTTCGACGTGAAGTTCCAGAACAAGGAGAAGGAGCTGGAGTACGTCTGGCAGACGAGCTGGGGCGTCTCCACGCGCCTGATCGGCGGCCTGGTGATGACCCACTCCGACGACAGCGGCCTGGTGCTGCCGCCGCGCCTGGCGCCGATCCACGTCGCCATCGTCCCCATCTACCGCAAGGACGAGGAGAAGGCCGCGGTCTACGCGAAGGCCGAGGAGCTCGCCGCCGAGCTGCGCGCGCGCTCGCTCACCGTCGAGGTGGACACGCGCGAGGAGTACAAGCCCGGCTACAAGTACTTCCACTGGGAGCAGCGCGGGGTGCCGGTCCGCGTCGAGCTCGGGCCGCGCGACCTGGCGAGCGGGCAGGTGATGATCAAGCGCCGCGACCGCGCCGACAAGCAGACGCTGCCGATGGGCGGCGCCGCCGAGGCGCTCGCCGCGCTGATGGAGACCATGCAGGGAGAGCTCCTCGCGGCGGCGCGCCAGCGCCTCGCTGACAGCACCGTGGTCGTCGACGAGCTCGCCGCGTTCACCCAGCTGATGGAGCCCATCACCGCCGAGCGCGGCGGGGGCAAGTTCGCCATGGTGCACTGGTGCGGGAGCCGCGCCTGCGAGGACCGCCTGAAGGAGACCAAGGCCACCATCCGCTGCGTCCCGCTCGAGGACCGCTTCGGAGGCGCCGGCAAGTGCCTCGTCTGCGGCGCGCCGAGCCCGCAGCGCGTCGTGGTGGCCAAGGCCTACTGAGTGAGCGAGCTCGGGCTCACGCTCCTGGTGGCCGCGACGGTGGCCGGCCACCTCGCCGCGCTCCTCGCCGGCAGGCAGCGCGCGGTCCGGGCGATCACCCGCGCGCTCGTCCGCGATCTGCGGGAGGGCGAGGTGGTCAACCTGGTCGGCAAGGTGGACGCGGCCGAGGGCGGCCTCCTCGAGGCGCCGCTCAGCGGCCGGCGCTGCGCCCACTTTTGGGTCGTGGTGCAGGGGGCGCTGCCGGGCGTCCCCATGGAGCAGTGGCGCGTGCTCGTCTCCCGCAGCGAGAGCTGCGACTTCATGCTGCGCGATCCGAGCGGGCGGGTCCGCGTCAGCCTGCAGAGCCAGGGCGGGACCGGGCTGGTGAAGGACGACGTCCACGAGCTCACCGTGGCGACGACCCGCAACGCGCGGCACCGCGCCATCCTGGGCGCGCAGGAGCGCTCGTTGCTGCCGCACCCGGTCCTCTTCACCGAGGGCGTCCTCGAGGAGGGCGAGCTGGTCGCGGTGCGCGGGCAGGTGCGCTCGGAGACGGGAGTGGCGGGCGAGGCGTCTGCGTCCTTCCGCGAAGCTCCGCGCCGCCTGGTGATCGGGCCTGGTCCCGATGGCGAGCTCCTGGTCAGCGACGATCTCCGCGTGCTGCGCGAGTGGTCACACCCCATCGCCGCGGCGGCGCCAGGGGAGCGGCCCGAGGAGCAGCGCTGAGGTAGCTCTCGCGCCGCACCCCCGTACCACCTGCAGGAGGATCGTGATGAGACGACGTGCCCTTGGCCTCGCCCTGCTCCTCTCGCTGCTGGCGCTGCCGGCGGCCGCGCGCCGCCTGCCCTTCAAGCCCGGCGAGTCGCACACCTTCAGCTCGCCGAGCAAGCGCTGGAGCGTGCAGATCATCTACGTCAAGAACCCGAACACGGGCCCCTGCAAGGCCGTGCTCCGCGACGGGCGCAAGGTCGTCTGGCGCCGCGACTGGCCCGCCACCCCGGGCAGCGTGACCGTGCCCGACGACGGCGCCGCCTTCTGCGCGCTCGACTTCCTCAACTACGACGAGCACTGGTACCGCGCGGTCTCCTTCTACGGCAAGGACGGCGCCCTGCTCCGCCAGGTCCCCTACGTCAGCCCCGCGGAGCCGCAGAACGCCACCACGACGCGCTGGCTGCGCGGCTGCCGCCTGGAGCCGGGCAAGGCGGTCGTCGAGCATTGCCGCGGCGCGGATCGCTTCACCGCCGAGTACGCGCTCCCCACCGGCAAGCTGCTCGGCGAGAAGCGCACCGGCAGCTGCCGCTGAGCCACGCTCCCTGGACGATCTCACCCGCGCCGCCGCGCAGTCTTCCGCGGCGAGGTGCGGAAGCCTCCACGGCGCTCGCCGACC
>JAKLHH010000347.1 GCA_022710245.1 Myxococcota bacterium | reverse complement strand
CCGATCCCGAGCTTCGCCGCCGCCTGCTTGCGGTGTCCGCCCGTGGTCTCGAGGGCTCGCTGGATCGCCGCGCGCTCGAGCTCGCGGAGCGTGCCGCCCTGCGCCGGCGGCGCCGCGCCACCCGCGCCGCCGGGGGCGCCGCAGGGTGAGCGCTCCTCGAGGCCGAGGTGCTCGACCTCGATCCGCTCGCCGCCGGCGAGGATCGCCGCGCGCTCGAGCACGTTCGCCAGCTCGCGCACGTTCCCCGGCCAGCTGTAGCCCTCGAGGCAGCGCGCCGCCTCGGGGCTGAGCGCCAGCGCGGCGCGGCCGAGCTCGCGGGCGATGCGCACCAGCAGGTGCTCGGCGAGGGCGAGGACGTCCGCCCGCCGCTCGCGGAGCGGCGGCAGGCGCAGCGGGAAGACCGCCAGGCGGTGGAAGAGGTCCGCCCGGAAGCGCCCCTCGCGGATCTCCTCCTCGAGCTCGCGGTTGGTCGCCGCGACGAGCCGCACGTCCACCTCGATGGTCCGCGTCCCGCCCACGCGCTCGAAGCGGTGGTCCTGGAGCACGCGCAGGAGCTTCGCCTGCAGCGCCGGCTTCAGCTCGGCGACCTCGTCGAGGAACAGCGTGCCCCCGTCTGCGAGCTCGAAGCGGCCGCGGCGCTGGGCGGCGGCGCCGGTGAACGCGCCCTTCTCGTGGCCGAAGAGCTCGCTCTCGAGGAGCGTCTCCGAGAGCGCGGCGCAGTTCACCGGCACGAACGGCCCCTCGGCGCGCTTGCTGCGCTGGTGGATCGCCTGCGCGAGCACCTCCTTGCCCACCCCGCTCTCGCCGAGGAGGAGCACGCTCGCGTCGGTGACCGCGACCTTGTCGAGCTGGTCGAGCACCCTGAGCATGGCCGGATCGCGCGCGACCGGTGCGGGAGGGCCGCCGCGCTGGTTGCCGTGCCGCTCCAGGCGCAGGCGGCGCCGCTCCAGCGCCCGCGCCGCGATCAGGCGCAGCTCGTCGGGCCCCGAGAGCGGCTTGCTCAGGTACTCGAAGGCGCCGAGCTTCATCGCCTCCACCGCGCTCCCCACGGTGCCGTGCGCGGTGAGGACGATCACCTCGAGCTCGGGCTGCTCGGCGCGCGCCTTGCGGAGGAGCGACATGCCGTCGAGCTTCGGCATCTTCAGGTCGGTGATCAGGAGGTGGAAGCTCTCGCGCTCGAGGAGCCGCGCCGCCTCCTCGCCGTCCGCGGCGAGCGTCACGCGGTAGCCCTCGCCCTCGAGCGCCTCGCCGATGAAGCTGCGGATCCCCTCCTCGTCGTCGACGATCAGGACGCGTTCCACGGTCAGACCTCCGGAGCGCCCGGCGACCGCGGCTGGGTCGCGGGCAGCGTCAGGCTGAAGCAGGCGCCGCCGCCGGCGCGGTTGACGGCCGTGAGCACGCCGCCGTGCCCCTCGACGATCTGGCGGGCGATGGCGAGGCCGAGGCCGGTGCCGCGGGTGCGACGCGTGAAGAAGGGCTCGAAGAGGCGATCCTCCTCGCCGGGCGGCAAGCCCTCGCCGTGATCGCGCACCTCGAGGCGGAGGAGGCTGCCCTGCGCGCTCAGCGCGAGCTCGATCGGCTCTCCGCCCGGAGACGCGGCGCGGGCGTTGCGGAGCAGGTTGACGAGGACCTGCTCGATCCGCTCCGGGTCGAGCTGCCAGCCCGCCGGCGCACCCTCGCAGCGGAGGGTCACGCCCTCGATCCCCGCGGCCTCGATGGCCGCCCGCGCCACCGCGCTCGGGTCGGCGGCGCGCGGTCGCACCTGGCCGGAGCGCGCGAGCTCGAGGATCTGGCTGGCGAGCGCCTCGAGGCGGATCGCCTCGCTCACCACCCGCTCGGCGCCGCGGCGGCCGGCGTGCTCCTCGGGGAGCTTCTCGAGGAGGAGCTGGGCGTGGCCCTTCAGCGCGGTGAGCGGGTTGCGGAGCTCGTGCCCGAGCACGGCGGACATCTGGCCGAGGAGCTTCAGCTGGCGGTCGCGCTCGAGCTGGAGCGCGGCGGCCTCGGCCCGGCGCGATAGCCGCCAGAAGATGAGCCCGGCGCCGAGGAGCGCCAGCGCGGCGAGCCCGGAGAGGAGGAGGGTGAGCGCGGCGCCCCGCTCCAGGGTCTGCGCGGCCAGCGGCTCGAGCTCGATGAGGAGCAGCGGCGGCGGGTCGGGGGAGTCCTGCTCGTTCCTGCGGACGAAGAGCACCGCGGAGATCAGGCGCACGCGCCCGTCGGGGAGAAAGACCACGGGGAAGCTGCCCGGCGCGCCCGGCGGCGGCGGGCGCGCGGCCACGCCGGCGGGCGGGGGGGCCGGCGGGAGCGCGCCCGGGGGCGGTGCGGGGGGCGGCGTCTCGCCCGGAGGGGGCTCGCTTGGTGGCCACGCGCCGGGTGGTGGCTCGCCCGGGAGCGGCTCGGGCGGCGCGGTCGGATCGACCTCGCCGCCGGGCGGCGGCCGCTTCGGAGGCGGTGGCGGGGGCAGGGGCTGAGGGCCGCTGCTGGTGCCGGCCGTCACCCTCGGCCCGCGTGGCCCGAGGATCGCGAGGTAGCGGAGGCCTCGCCCGTCGAAGCGCGCCAGCGCTGCCTGCAGCCCGGTCGCGTCGAGCTCGCCGTGGCCGCGGAAGGTGCTCTGCACGGCGAGCATCAGGTCGGAGGCGCCGGCGGCGGCGAGGATGCGCGCCGCGTGCCGTGCCGAGAGGTGCCCGGAGAGCCCGACGCCGACGAGCGCGGCGCCGAGCACGACGGTGGTGCCGAGCGCGCCCACGCGGGCGAGCCGCGAGCTGCGGGGGCGGGTCTTCAGCGGAGGCATCCCGGCACGATTAGAGCACGAGGGCCGACGCGGGCGGAGGAGATTCTTGCGTCGGTCGCGGCGCCTCGCGCGCGCGCCCCGGTGGGCACGCGCGTGGCGGGGCGGCCGCGGCCGGACCGCGCTGTCACTTGATCCCCAGCCCGCTCTGGGCGTTGCTGTTGTCCGGCGAGACCTCGAGCACTCCCTCGAAGAGCTTGCGCGCCTCGTCAGCGCGGCCGAGCTTGAGGAGCGCCCAGCCGAGGCCCGTCTGGTGGTCGAGCTCGGCGGGGTAGTCGGCGACGAGCCTGCGGTACACGCTCACCGCGTCGGGGTAGTTCCCCTGGCTGTACTGCGCGTGCGCCAGGCGGGCGCGGGCCACGGCGTGCTTCGGATCGAGGACGAGGAGCTCGCGGCAGGCGCGGGCGAGCTCGCCCCAGCTGCGGAGCGAGAGGAGCGCGAGCGTCAGCCCGAGGCGGGGCTCGACGGCGGCGGGCTGCAGCTCGATCGCGGCGCGGTAGGCGGCGGCCGCGGCGCGGGCGTCGCCGGCCAGGTAGCTGAGCCAGCCGGTGCGCACGCTGACGAAGTAGGTGCGCCCGGCGAGCTGGCGGATCCGCTCCATCCGCTGCAGCGCGCCCTTCGAGTCGCGCTGCGCCTCGAGCTTGTACGACTCGCGGTAGAGCGCGGCCACGGCGGGGTTCTTCTGCGCGCGCGCGAGGAGCGGCGCGAGGCCGAGCGCGGCGAGGACCACGAGGGCGGTGGCGCGCGGGCACAGGCCGCGGCGAGCACGGGAGCGGTCGCTGCTCTGGAAGCGGGCGGGCATCCGATGATTCGTCATGGGTCTCCTCCTCACTCGTGATGAAGGGCCGGGGACCAGCGGAGCCCGGCGGCGATGCAGAGGTAGCTCCCCCCGTTCGTGGTGTAGTTGGAGCTGAGCCGCTCGCCCTGGAGCTGGAGGGTGAGCGTGAGCTCGCGGTGCACGCGGGCGGTGACCACCGCGCTCAGCCCGCCGACGAAGGTCGCGTCGAGGGCGAAGAGCGTGGGGCCGGTGAGGCTGAGCGGCCAGCGCTCCGTGCCGAGGTGCCCCTCCAGCTCGAGCTCGACGCGCGGCCCCAGCCGGAGCGAGGCGCCGAGCTGCGCGCTCGCCGAGGTGCCCGCCGGATCCCAGGTGACCCGCGTGCCGGCGGCGAGGCCGAGCCACGCGCGAGGCCAGTAGAAGAGCGAGGGCTGCAGCTGGTAGTTCCAGCCGGTCGAGTGGACCAGCGCGGACGCGTCGAGGGTCATGCCCCAGCGCCAGCCGAGGCGGGTCGCCAGCGCGACGCCGGGGATGGCGTCCTTGCCGCTGGGGAAGGCGGCGAAGCCGTGCAGCTCCACTGCCCCGACCCGGTCGGTGATGCCGATCGCGCCGAAGAGCTCGTCCTGCCGCCCGAAGAGGCTCCCGCTGCTCGAGTCGCTCCCGGAGAGCGGCTCGACGTGCCGATAGGTGGCGCGGACCTGCAGGTGGTCGGTGAGCTTGATCGGGACCTGCAGCACCAGCACGCCGGCCGAGCTCCAGTCGCCGTCGAGCTTGCCGCCGAGGTAGCCGAGCCAGAGGGCCGGGGAGAGGGCGCGCTCCTGACCGGCAGCGACGAGCCCGTCCGTCGCCGCGGAGTCCCCCGGCCGCAGCCGGAGCGCCTCGCCGTAGCTGCGGCGAGCGCCGGCGCGGTCGCCGCGCGCGAGCGCCTGCGACCCGAGGAGGACGAGCGCCGAGCGGAGCCCCTCTGCGGCCTCCGGGCCCGCGCCCTCAAGCTCGAGCGCGCGCCGGTAGCCGTCGATCGCCTCGCGGGCCTGGTGCAGGCGGAGCGCGAGCCAGGCGAGGCGCACGGTGACCTCGTAGGTCTCGGGGCGGGCGCCGTAGGCCTGGACCAGGATCCGGCGCGCTCCGGCCACGTCGCCGCGGCGCTCCAGGCGGACCGAGCGGTCCCAGGCGCCGGCGCGGCGCTCCTCGGAGGCGGCGGGGTGAGAGGCGGGCGGAGCCTCCTCGAAAGAGGCCTGGCGCCCCGCGGCCTCGATCCCGGGCTCGTCGGCCGGGGTCGCGTGGAGGCGCTGGGGCGCGAGGACCAGGAGCAGGACCAGAGCTCGTCTGGCGATCGTCGTCGTCATCATCACGCCTCCACTGCGTCTCGCGTCGCGAGCGGCGTCAGCTCCGCGGAGGGATCCCGCGCGGTGATGGCCGTCGGGCTCTCCAGCCGGCGCAGCGCGATCCGCCGCGTGCGGCCGCCCAGCGTGACCTCCAGGCGGTGCGGGCCGCCGCCCGTGGCGAGCACGCAGCGGCTGCGGTAGCGCGGACCGTGGCCCTCGAGCTCCACGCGGTCCTCGCGCCGCCGCCAGCTGAGCTGGATGCGCGCGTCGAGGCGCTCGGCCCACGGCCAGAGGAGCGGGGCCAGGTCCGCGAGCGGGCGCAGCAGCGACGGGAGCAGCGCGCGTCGCGGCAGCACGCCCTCCCAGGCGAGCTCCGGCTCGAGGTCGAAGGGCAGGCGCGGGAGCGCGAGGAAGAGCGGGCGCAGGAGGGAGCTCTCCGCGCCCTCGAGCTCGAGGGTCAGCAGCCCACCCGGGTACGGCTCGAAGCGGAGGCACGCGCGCTCGGAGCGGAGCAGCCAGCGGTTCAGCGGATCGACCTCGACCCAGCAGAGCTCCTGCCGACGCCCCTCCTCGAGCACCCAGGCCGAGCCCGGCACCAGCGGGAGCGTCGCGACGAGCGGCTCGTCCCGCACCACCGGGCGCACCACGGCGCCCTCGGCGAGGGTGATGCGCGTGTGCAGGCGGCAGCGCCCGCCGCGACGCTCGATCACGTCGCCGAAGTCGGCGGGGAGGGTCTCGCTGCCGAGGGCGGCGCCGCGCTGCAGCTGGAAGTGGAGGTGCGGGACGGCGGAGCGGCCCGAGTTGCCGCAGCGGCCGAGCTCGGCGCCGTCGGCGACGACCTGGCCGGGCTGCACGCGGAGGCTCCCTGGCTGCAGGTGCGCGTAGACCGTGTGCAGGCCGAGGCCGTGCGCGAGGATGACCACGTTGCCCCAGCTCTCGCGCGTGTTGAGCTCGCCGACGGGGTTGTCGGCGATGCCGTCGATCACCTGCACCACCGTGCCGGCGCCCGCGGCGAGGACCGGCAGGCCGTAGCAGACGAAGTCACCGAGCGCGCGGCCCTCGCGCTCGAAGCGGAGCCCGCTCGCGGCCTGCCCCTCGAAGTCCAGCGCGTGCCGCCAGGGGCCCTGGTGCGTGTGGACGCCGTCGGTCGCCTGCGTCACCACCCACTCGCCGCGGAAGGGGAGGCGGAAGGGGAGCCAGGACGCGCCGCCGAGGCGGCGCCGCTCGAGGAGGTCGCGGGCGAGCGTCTGCTCGGGGCGCTCGTCGGGGACGCGGCAGGCGCGAGGAGCGCGGTCGCGCTCGCGGCCGCGCGCCGCCGCGAGGAAGACCGCGGTGGTCATCACGAAGGGCAGGGAGAGGGCAGGGAGCGAGAGGGCGGCGAGCGCGGGAGCGAGGGCGCGCGTGAGGAGTGAGGCGACCGCCCCGCCGGCGCAGCCGAGGGCCAGCGCGGCGGGGCCGGGCACGAACCAGATCCCGCCCAGGGCGAGGGCGGTGAGCGCGGCGTTCATCCCGGCCAGGTGCTCGAGGGGGCTCCCCGCAGTGGCGCCGAGCGCGGCGCGGAGGCCGTCGGCGGTGAGGCCGCCGGCGAGCGCCAGGAGGAGGCTGACGCGGCTGTGCACGCCGAGCGCGAGGAGCAGCCCGCCGCCGGCCAGCGGTCCCTGCAGGAAGAGCGTCTGCGCGGGGACGTCGAGCCAGCTCCGCCGCGCCGCGAGGGCGCGGAGGCAGGCGGGCGTCCAGGCGAGGAGGGCAGAGGGGGCGCCGGCGAGCGGCAGCGCGCGGCCGGCGAGCGCGGTCGCCCAGGTGGCGAGCACGAAGGGGAGGGTGTAGGCCGGCAGCCCGAGCGGCGCGAGGAGCGAGGGCGCGGCGGCCGAGAAGAGCACCGCGAGGAGCACGCCGCACACGAGCAGCGCGGGCCGGCAGGCCGCGGCGGGCACGAAGGCGACGAGCGCGATCAGCGTCAGCGCGCCCATGCAGCCGTGCGCGCCCTCGCGCACCCCCGGGCCGCCGAGGCCGAGCGCCCGCGCCGCCAGGCCGGCGAGCGCCGCGGCGCCGAGGGCGGCGAGCGCGAGGCCGGGGCGCGCCGCGGCCACCGCGCCGAGGACCAGCGCGCCCACGGTGAGGTCGCGCGAGAAGACGACCTGCGCGAAGGGGCGGAGGAGTGCGTCGAGGAGCGCGCGCGAGGACCCGCGCGTCGAGCCCAGGCGGCGCAGGGCGCTGGAGAGGGTCAGGCGAGCCACGCCGGCATCTCCTCCAGCGCGGTGATCGCCTCGAGCCCCTCGGGGCGCCGGATCAGACCGTGCCTCCCGCCTTCGGAGACCATCACCACCGCCGGCCGCTCGGTGATGAACTGCATCCACTGCGTGACGTTGTAGGCGCCCACGTGGCGCACCACCACGCGCTCGCCGGCGCGGAGCTGCGGGAACATGATCCCGTCCCGCACCACGTCGATCTTCATGCAGAGCGGCCCGAAGAAGACGGTGGGCTCGGCGGTGCCGAAGGTGGGCTGCGCGGCCTGGATCTCGTGCTTGTACCACCAGGCGGTGGGCAGGATGTTGACGCCTGCG